>CAYNOU010000009.1:0-49734 GCA_964398885.1 uncultured Candidatus Cloacimonadota bacterium
TTGATAAATACTTTATCATTAGCTTCAAACTTATAGAAATAGATACCTGAACTCATATCTTCAACATTCCAATCAACTGTATGAATACCTGCTGGCATAGGTCTATCTATAAGAGTTTTAACTAATTCACCTTTAATATTATAAATCATTATTTTTACATTGCTGGTTTTAGGTAAGGAGTAACTGATTATAGTTTGCTGGCTAAATGGATTAGGATAATTAGGATATAACTCATACATTTCAGAAATAAACTTTTCATTATTGCTAATTCCAATCCCCGAACCTTCTCCTTGTACCATAACAGAATCAGGTGAAGTAGGTCCATTGTGCGTGAAAATAATATGCCCCAATTGTTGTCCAATCGTGGTAGGAGTAAATGTAATATAAATTCTCTGACTATCGTTTGGGGCTATTGCAGTTGAGTTTGGATTAACCATGAACATACTATGATCTGATGAAATTGATGAAATGTCTAAAACTACATTGCCTGTATTTATTACCATAACACTGTCTGTTTTACTGCTGTCAACAGGAATCGTTCCAAAGTTTATACTTTGTGGTGTTACGAAAAAGCCTGGGAGGTCTCCACTTGGTTTGACATAAATTGAGATAAGCCTGGCGGCGACACCACTAACGATTGTTCTTACAAGTACCCCTGTATCTCTGTCAAGTTCATGAACACCATCTGAATTAGTTGTGAGTATATTTCCATTCCCAAGCTCCCAAACCCCGCGATTACCTGTTACCCCTGTAAGCAATTGAAGTGTAGTTCCATCTGGAGCATGAATTCGCACTCCAGATGGGGATGACCAATTTGCTACAGCTACATTCCCATTTGCGAGTTCTACTAACTGGTGTGGAAAGTCTGCATCAACAGAAAAAATAGAAAGAAATGCTCCGTTATAATCAAATCGATAAATTCCCTCCGGAGATGAGCCACCGGTAACTAGAACATCACCTTCACGATACCAAATATCCCAGGGTCCATTCAATCCCCCAGCACCATTTGCAATAAAATTTCCAAGATAGTTGCCACTTGAATCAAATTCTACAATTGCATCTTGATTTGCGCCACCGGCGCATGTAACAAGTAGATGTCCATCAGGTTTATAAGTATGTCCTCGCATATTATCCAATATATCGTGATTCACCCCACCTACAGGAGCCAGATAACCTATATAACTGCCGGTAGTATCAAATTCCTGTACAAGATCTTTTATTTGATCAGAAATAGAAATTGTTCCCCAAGGAGTTAGTTTTGCATTAATCGGCGTACTGAGAACAGTGCTATTCGGTGGGATGAAGTCCATATCTAACAGATCTCCTGTTTGAGGGTCAAATGCCATTACCCTATCGTTTGACGACTCAGGAATCAAAAGCAGGCTATCCAAGCTTTTTAACCTACTTTTATCCGTTTTGGGAATTCTAAGATTTTCATTTGTTATTACACCATTTCCATAATTAATCTTTCCAGAAGAGATATCATACATTTGTTGAATCTCATCAAAGAATGCGACTTGTCCACCTTGAAAAGGATGGACTGGATTGGTAAGAATACCATAGACGGGCTGACCTTTTTCCAATCCTAAGGCTTCAATTAGAATCCCTTGAGGGAAGTAAATATTTACTGGTAAACCTTGTTCCATCGCACTCATTTTGGCTTGAATAGGGATTTGTGGATTTTTTTCAGCTTTAGTAAGTAATTCATTAAAATTAATATGGGGTTGGGTAAAAACAGCGGATGCTGACATTATCATTAATCCCAGAAAAACCAAATAAATTATTCGTTTCATCTTATTTTCCTTTCTTTCGTTTTGTAATTTGGGCTCTACAAAATTCATATCTTATAGAAACAAGCAGAACCCATATTATTATTGGTTAACATCTTATTATCCTGATTTAATCCTCTTTTGGGAACTTGTCAGGACTACCTATCAATGAAATTAAAGTCCAATTCCCGATGGCATCGGGACTACCTATCTTAGAAGTTAACATCTCAAACTATTCAACCTACTCATTTTAATTTTCCAATCTGTTTTGGAAGTATCATATTCCAAAAACAAAAAAAAGGACGCAACTTCCAATTACGCCCTGACTAGAGGTATTCCCATACCCACGCAGCAAAGCGAAGAAAGTGCGTCCCATATGGGACGCATCAGTTTCACTTGTTCTGCTGCGTTAAGAAGTGGGAATTTTCTATTCAGAACAAATAATATGTTAGCTAAGTCATAATGTTTCCTTTTATTTTTATAAATATATCAAGAAAATTAATAAACTTACTTTCTCTCTTTAATATTGTATATATCATTTCCTCAATGACAAATAATTTACAAAAAGTTAAAATTTACATTAAATTGAAACAGTTTAAACCAAAAGAGATAAACTATTTTTTCTTTGTCAAATTTATTTTTAACTTCGCGAATCCTCTATTAAATAGGGGGAAACTTTCGCAAAAATTTCATCATCTCAAAATAATCATCCTCTTTACTATAGTTTTATCTTCAGTGGATAATTTATAGAAATATATTCCGCTAGATAGTTCTTTTCCATTTTCATCTCTTCCATCCCAAACGATATTAGTCATTTGACATTGGTCATTAGTCATTGGGGTAAGAATTCTTACTAGCTGCCCTTTGATGTTATAGATTTTAATTCGTGGTTTTTCGTGTGATTTTGTGGCTAAATTAAAAGATATTGTGGTAGATGTGCTGAAAGGATTGGGATAATTTTGCTTAAGTAAAATAGGATGCGAATCTGCTATTTCATCATTAACACCTACACAGGGTATAGTAACCTCTACCAAATTAGATGGGTCTGATTCACCATCCTCATAAACTGAGGTCACATAATAATTATAGGTTCCATTCTCAAGTGCAATATCATTAAATTCTGTTGCAGGAATATATACTACTGCGATTAAATAATCGTTTCTATAAACTTTGTACATAAGTAAATCACTGGTAGGAATAGGTTCAGGTGGCTCCCAACTCAGTAATACATCGTTACCACTAACATCTGCTTGCAAATTTTGTGGTGAGGGAAAAGGAATTCTAACACTACCATTTACAACATCAGTTAAATAATTAATTCCGTTTACATCACATTGGGTAAATATTAGTGAAGTTGAATCACCACAAATACCAAAAACTGTAAATTCAAGATATGCGACTATTCCACCACCAGTAAACAAATCCTCATTGGCAATAAACACAAGCCCAACTACTCCATCAACACTTGTGTCTACATTCAAATCGTAATTCTCATTTTCTAATATTCCACCCATTAAAGTTGCGGCTGGTGAACCTATTACATTATAGTCAAATTCAATAATTATGTCCATTTCGCTTAAATTTATCAGACTGGAAACTGTTAAAGGAATTGAAATATCTGTATCAGGTGAAGTAAGGGTATCTGGTAGAATAGCTGATGGATTTTCCCAGATGTTAACACTTCCGTTTGTTACATCATCCAAAAAACTGACTTCATTTACATCAAATTGAGTAAAAGTTAAAGGAGTAGAATCGTCACTGCTACCTGCAACATAAAACTCAAGATATGCGACTACTCCACTGCCTGTAAACCAATCTGCATTTGCATTAAACTGAAGTCCAATCTCTCCATCAATACTCGTGTCTACTTCCAAATCATAATCCTCATTTTCTAATATGCCTCCTATTAGTGTCGCATCTGCTGAATCAATTACACTACTATCAAATTCAATAGTAATATTCATTGCAAAGAAATTAATTAATCCATTTACTGTTAAAGGAATGGAAATATTTGTAGCAGAATGTGCTGGAATGTCTGGAATCATCGCTGATGGATTATCTCCTAATACAACACTAACAGTATTTGATGGGTCTGATTCTCCTTCGTCGTAAACAGCAGTTACATAATATACATAAACTCCATTATCAAGATTATTATCATTGAAATAAGTTGTCGGATAATAAACAACTGCAATTATATTATGATTCCTGTACAAATTGTATCTAATCAAATCACGATTCAGGAGAGGATTCTCTGGTGGGTCCCAGGTTAAAGCTACATCATTTCCAGTAACTACTGCTTGTAAATTTTGAGGTGGATTTAATCTTATATCTTTGCCAATTGAGGAATTTCCTGAATTGCTGACATTGGCAATACCAATCAAATTTGGTAATCCTTCTTGAGCAATTAAGAATGAAGGAATAAATAAACTAAATAGCATACAAGTTAATATAACTTTTTTCATATAACTGCTCTCCTTTCAAGTTATTTTATGTAGAGACTTATTTCAAAATATGCTGAAACTTGTCAACTGTTTTAAATTTGGAAACATAAACAAATTCAATTTGGGGATTGAGTGTCCAAATCTTTGTTACTTAACTAATTTTCAATGAGCTTTGCAATCAATTCATTATTAACGGTTTCAAAACAACTCCTATGTAGATAATGTGTATAAATACCTTTTCACCTTTTTGGTTGGTGTTTTTTCAAACTCTTCTGGCGACAGTTCAATTTTCGTAATTGGGCAGTAAGGGGGTAATTGTTGATTTATAAATTTTCGGTTTTCCTCCATTTTCACTGTTAACTTTTTTTCGTTAATTCCTTTAGCATCTGCTAATCCTAAATCAGGATAAACCAATGCAATGAGTTTTTTATTCTTTTGAACCACGAGAGATTCCTGTATAAATGGTAAATTGTTAAGTTTTGCTTCTATCTCTTCTGGATAGATATTTTGTCCTGAAGGTCCCAAAATCATACTCTTACATCTTCCTTTTATAAAAATAAAACCATCCTCATCAACTACTCCCAGATCTCCAGTATGTAGCCATCCATCTTTATCAATTGCCTCATTCGTTGCTTCTTCATTTTTATAGTAACCTAACATCACATTTTCACCCCGAACTAAGATTTCTCCAACGATTTTTTGCTGGTCATCGGAATCAATTCTTACTTCTAATGTATCAACAATTTTGCCTACAGAAGATGTTTTATGCTCATCCCAGGGAGCATAACTTACCAGAGGACCACATTCTGTTAATCCATAACCTACAGTAACGGGGAAGCCTATCATTTTTAGAAATGTTTCTACTTTTTCATTTAGAGCGGCTCCGCCGATAACAATTTCCTTAAAATTTCCGCCAAAGGCTTCAATCAATTTATTACAGACCTTTTTATATATAAGATTTTTCAATAATGGAGCTTTGGTTAATATCTTCACTATCCCTTTATCTAAAGCAGCCTTAATCTGTTTGTCATAAATTTTTTCAAGCACAAGTGGAACCGATAAAATCAAACGCGGACGGACTTGTTTAAACGCTTGCAATATTATTTTGGGAGAAGGTATTTTACCTAAAAAGGTAATGTGGCAACCTACACTAAAAGGGAATAAAAATTCAAAGGCACATCCAAAAGTATGAGCAATGGGCAAGAATGAGGCAATGGTATCGCCGGGCTTCAAGTCCATATGATTCTGAGCATATATTACATTCGCAAGTAAACTATTGTGAGGCAACATAACTCCTTTAGAAAAACCTGTTGTGCCCGAAGTATAAACAATTTCTGCAAGTTCATTATTACTAATTTCTGGAAAAGAAAGTTTCTCTGCAATAAGAGAGCCATCATACTTATCCAAAAAATTATCCTTTGATTTCTCAATAATTGGGACAAGACCCTTCTTTTTATAATAAAACAATTTAAAATCCTCAAGTGAGAAAATTGCTTCTAAATTCTGCATTTTGGTTTCATCAAGTTTTTCATAAATACTCTCTAAAGCAAAAAGCAAAACTGAATCTGAATGATTCACAATATGATGAACATCATCAGCATGAAAATCAGGCAATATTGGAACAATCACAGCTCCATAGGTAATGGTCGCCAGATATGTTACAGCCCAATTAACAGAATTTTTTCCTATGAGAGCAACTTTGTCTCCTTTTTTTATCTGAGCCTTTTCAAAAATGTAATGCAGCCAGATAATATTTTCAGCTACTTCTCCATAACTTAAACTTTTGCCATTAAAATCAGAAAGTGCAGGTATATCCCAATTATTTTTCATACTTATTTCAAATTGTTTAACCAAATTTTCCTTTAACATAGAATTTTCCTCCTTGCAACCTTTATTTACCAATTTAGAAATAAGAAAGTAATTGATAATATTTCTAATTATTCTTAATAATGAAATAATCAATTCATATTGTCAATAAATTTGAATTTAATCTTTTATAATGTAACCGTTTTTTTACTTCCACATATCTGTCTGTATTCGTAGTTTCAAAGCAGATTTATCTTACAAGTTCTAATCTTGGATTTGGATTATATTGTCTTCCAACTTTTGCACAGGGTTTCCCGCTTACTTTTACAATATCGGCGGTAAAATCTATTTTCTCTTTAAGTAATGCAGAGCCCACACCGATTGCATCAAAAGGGACTTTTTCTTTAATAAATTTTTCTATTCTTTCCTCGTTAAATCCACCTGAGATAACAATTTTAATGAACTTAAATCCTGCTTTATCAAATATTTTTCTCGCTTTATGGCAAAGCTCAACACAAACCCCATAAGAATCTTTGGTTGTCCCTGTTACTGATTTATCCCTTAAATCTCTTGCAGTATCAAAGCGAACCCCCCATAGTTTTTTACCAAGTGCTTTTGCTACTTTCAGGGAAGTTCCAATACAATCATTATCAAAGTCCACGAGTACAATCCTTTTCACATCTCCGGGTATATATTTATCAAAGGCTTTTGCTGCTGCTACAGTATTGCCATTATAAGCGGCTATTAATCCGTGAGGCACAGTGCCCAATGCTTCTCCGCCCCACCAGACAGTTTGTGCATCAGTGGAGACTCCTAAAGCCCCTGACACATAAGCAGCATATCCATCGGTTGCTTGTATACGATAGTGGTCAAATCGTGCGGGAAAGAATAGAATCTGCTTGCCTGAGGCAGCCTTTACCACTTTTTTTACAGCTGTCGCAACTGATGTGGGTCTTGCCATAACACCTAAATAAACTGTTTCAAGATGCGCAAAAGTGGAATAATCTCCTTCTATTGTTATTACAGTTTCACCAGCTTTTACTTCATCACCATCATATAATGCCTTTATAACTAATTCATCTGGCTTATCTGCACATAGTTTTAATATAGCAATCGCCTCGTCAATTCCGCATAGCACACCATCCTTCCGACACCAAACTTGCATGAGAACTTTAGGATGATGATTGTCTGCTTTAAGAATTTCTCTTGTTCTTACAAAATATTTATCGCTATACCACCCGCTTTTTATCTTGGCAACAGGAATATTAAACACAGCAGGATTTAATCTTTTTTTCATCATTGAAGTTATTTTTAAACTACCTCGGCATTATAAATTTTTTTCATTCTTTTTAAAGCAAACTCATGCATTTTTTTATCAAAGTCAGCAACACCATCTCTGTATACAGTAACAGGTATCTCACGATTGCATAACCCGCCAACGGTATCCATAACACAGATTGATGTACATACTCCAACAACTTCTACTTTTTCAGGTTTAATATCCTTAAGGATTTTCTCAAGATTAGTGTTAAAAAATGCACTGTATCTTCTCGTATAAATAATAATATCACTTTCTATTCTGGGAAGTTCATCAATAATTTCAGCACCCTTTGTGCCTTTAATACAATGAGGCGGGAACATCTTGAACTCAGGGTCATCTTTTGTGTGAGCATCACAAGTAAAAATTACTTTTTCTCCTTTTGAATGATATTCTTCAATCTTACTTTTTATAAATGGAACGATTTTCTTTGCCTCTGGTCCGCAAAAAAGCGCCCCATTCTCATTTACAAAATCATAGAGCATGTCTATTACCAAAAGTGCTTTCATTCTTTCACCTCCAATAAAATTAATTTGTGTCTTTTATTATTTTACACTCGAATTTAAGTCATCCGCCAGCTGGCGGATAACTCAAGATTTCTATCTTTCAATTCCTAAAACATCAAAAATAAAAGCATATTTCAATGCTACTTCTTTATAATAATCATATCTACCTGATGCACCACCGTGTCCTGATGACATATCAGTCTTTAACAATAAAAGATTATCATCAGTTTTCAAGGCTCTGAGTTTCGCAACCCATTTCGCAGGTTCCCAATAATTGACTCTCGGGTCATAAAATCCTGCGAAAACAAGCATATTTGGATATTCTTTCGCTTCAACATTTTGATATGGGCAGTATGATTTCATATAATCAAAATATTCTTTATCATTTGGATTGCCCAATTCGTCATAATGCCATTCAACGCCGGCTAATGAAGTATCAAGCATTGTATAAATTACATCTACAGCAGGAACATCTGCTATCACAACTTTAAATAAATCTGGTCTCATACTTGTTACCGCTCCAATTAATAAACCACCCGCACTTGCTCCTTCAATAACTAATTTTTCCTTACTTGTGTATTTCTTTTCAATTAAATATTCTGCACAGGCAATAAAATCAGTAAATGTATTTTTCTTATTAAGCAATTTCCCTTGCTCATACCATTCTTCGCCTAATTCTCCGCCTCCTCTAACATGTGCAATTGCATAAACAAAACCTCTATCTAAGAGGCTTAAACGAATAGAAGAAAAATATGGGTCGCTACAATCTCCATAAGAACCATAAGCATATAAAAGTAATGGATTTCCCCCATTTTTCTTAAATAAATCTTCTTTATAAACTAATGAAATTGGAATCATTGTGCTATCTTTAGCTTGTGCAAAAATTCTTTCTGATTTATAAAGAGATGCATCATATCCACCAAGAACTCCTTGTTGTTTTTTCAATTCTTTTTCTCTGGTTTTCATATTATAGTCGTAAACAGAATAAGGCGTAATCATAGATTCATAAGTAAATCTAAAAATCTGTGTATCAAAATTTGGATTTCTGCCGGAATAAATAGTATAAATCGCTTCAGGAAAATCAATATAATAGTCTTCGTTTGTATTTAGATTCAATATTCTAATTTTTTCTAAAGCGTTTCCTCGTTCATAGATTACCATATAATCTTTAAATACATCAATATCAATTGAAACAGAATCCCGAGGGGCTATAAATTCTTCCCAATTTTCTTTCCCTGGATGTTGGACAGAAGTTATCATTACCTTATAGTTTTTTGCATTATCATTAGACGCGATAAAAAATTTATCATTATGAGGACAAATATAATACCTATGGCCTTTTTCTCTTGGTTGGATTATTTGAAATTTATCAAAAGGGTTATCAGCCTTTAAATATCTTATTTCATAAGTAGTTTCATTTCCTGTGGTAAATATCAGATATTCTTTATTCCTTGATTTATAAATCCACACATCAAAAGCATCGTCTCCTTCCTGATATATTAAATCATCGTTTCCGGTATTAGTTCCTAAAGTATGGCGGTAAAGTTTATCAGTTCTACCTGATTCGTCTTCAATAGTATAGAAAAGGGTTCTGTTGTCATTCGCCCAAACCATACTACAAACAGGGTAAGTCTTATCTTCTAAAAGTTCATCTGTTTTCAAATCTTTAATGTAAAGAGTATATTTCTCTGCTCCAGTTGTATCAACAGAATAAGCTAAGTATTGGTGATTAGTACTTAATTCCATTTCACCGACCGAGAAATAACTATGACCTTTTGCAAGCTCATTTGCATCAAGAACAATTTCTTCTCCAGCTCCTAAGCTTCCTTTTTTTCTACAATATACCCAATATTGTTTTCCCTTTTCTATTTTTGTGTAATAATAGTAATCATCAATTTTGGTTGGAACGCTTAAATCTGTTTCTTTAATTCTGCTAACTATTTCATTAAACAATTTTTCCTGTAACTTTTCAGTATGTTTAAGCATTTTATCGGTGTATTTATTTTCAGCATTGATATATTCTATCACATCTGGGTCTGTTCTCGTTTTATCTTTTAACCAATAATAATTATCCAAGAGTGTACCGCAATGAATAACCGTCTTATAAGAAATAACTTTTGCAATAGGTGGTTCAATCGTTAACTTAAATTCATCTTCGGAAATAGATTTTTGTGACTTCAAATGAGTAGTATCAACACAAGAGAGAAAAAGAATTATTATAAGAATAAATAGTCTTTTCAATACATTCATTGAATATTTCATTTTTATATATGAGTCTACTATAAAAACCCGCGAAACACACGAAATACACGAAAAGGATCTAAATAAACTCAGTAATATCAATGTATTTTTCCGTCCCGATGATTCGGGACGGGTAATGACTTTTTAGAGCGGACTCATATATTATTTTTAATTTTATAATTTATATTAGCTTATTGGTAAGTTTAAGATTCTGAATCAATATTTTCTTGTATATAATTTAGTAAAGAATTATAATTATTTATTTTGGATTAATCTTAAGTCTTGAATGTATGGTTTCTTAAATGATTGAAAGGATTACCAGTTTTTACTAGAACATGACTTAGACATTAATTTTTAAATCATTTGCTTCTTTGTGGCAACACTGACATTATCACATAAAATTGCGGGAATCATTCCACTCCAGCAAACATGTAGAGTATCCTCAATATCTATTACATGTTTCAATGTTTCATATATATTTCCCGCTACCATTGCATCTTTTACGCGACCTACAATTTCACCATTTTCAACATACAATCCGGGACTTACACCAACCGAGTAATCACCATTAGGAATGTTGCCACTGTGAGCTCCCATTGCTCCTTGCAGGATTAACCCTCTGTCTATTGACCTTACAATTTCTGTAAATGATTTATTGCCAGGTTGTATTTTCAAATGATCAAGGGTAGGATTTGGTTTGATTGAAATTGTATCACCTCCCCACATTGAAGTTCTATATCCATGACCTGTAGATTGTGCATTCAATTTTTTTGCATAATTCAAATCATAATAAAAGCTTTTTAATATTCCTTTATCGAAAATGGTTAATGGTTTGCATTCAACACCTTCATCATCAAAGGCACGTGCCCAGGGATATTTGTCATTCAATGGATCATCGTAAACTGTAATTTTCTCACTAAATATTTCATCTCCGATTTTATTAGCTATAGGTGAGATTTTTTCATATATACTCTTAGAATTTGTTCCGCTTAGAATTCTCCAGGTAAGTGTAATCATACTTTGGGGCATGAATAATACTTTCATTTTCCCACCTTTTGGCTCAATAACTCTGTTGGATGTCTTATAAATTTCTATCATATCATTAACTATAGTATCTGGAATTTTCTCAAATGTCTTATTTTGAAAAATTCGTGTAATGCCTGAAGCTCCACCTGGAAAAATTAAACTTGCCCATATAACATAACCGCTATTTTGGGTTGAAATGTCCGTTCCCGTGCTATTAATAATACGAATTTCCACTATTTCCTTTTCTGACCCTACAGCAATTTCACCATCAGTCTCAACCTTTAAAAGGTCACAAATTCTATTACATTCTTCAACCATTTCAGTTCCTGATATTTTTTCGATAGAAGGGTCATAAGTATCAAGTTGAGCAATATCTTTTGTAAATGGGAAATCATATTCAGCTTTTACTTTACCATCTAAAGAATCAAGAGCATTCTTAAGAAGCTCATCCCTGTTTATAAGATTTCTTGTGTAAGCAAACCCAAGTTTACCGTTTTTAATAATCCTGAGGCAGATTCCTGCCTGAAATTTACTTTCTATATCATGAAGCTTGGCATTCTCAAATGAAACTGAAATATTTTTTGGCTCATAGGAATAGACTTCTGCCTTATCACTAACTTTCATTGCCATTTCAAGTATTTTTTCCATTAGACACCTCCTAAAACAAGATTATTCACCAATATATGTGGTGCGCCATGACAAGAACGGATATTTGTCTGACCCTTACCACAACCTCCAGTTTTGGTTAAAACAAAGTCATCTCCGACGGCTGAAATATCTTTTAAGGTTTGATATAAATTGCCTGAAATATTTATATCACGGATCATCTCACCAATTTTTCCATCCTTTATTATATAACCATATTGAGCGCCGAAAGTAAAATTCTCACCCGCAGTTTGTCCACCTTTTGCATCCAATATATATAAACCGTCACCAAGTTTGCTTATTAATTCTTCAAAATTGGGTGTACCTGGTTTAATGAAGATTGTTCCCATTCTGATTATTGGTGCAAAACGATAATCTTCTGCAACACAATGTCCCGAGATAGGTTCGTCAAATTCGTGAGCGGTTCTTCTTGAATGTAATCTGCCTGTTAAAACACCACCTTTCATTAGCTCTGTTGAACGAACTGCCACTCCTTCATCATCATATTTGTAAAATCCAAGCTGGTCAGGGAGTGTAGCATTGTCAATTATATTTAACACATCGCTTCCGAGTTTTTCCCCGATTTTCATCTTTTCACGCATTGCTGGAAGTGTTTCTATAATATCCGCTTCGGAAAAATGCCCAAAAGCTTCGTGTGCAAATACACCTGCAAGGTCAGGATTTATAATACAGTTATAAACACCTGCTTTAACAGGCTTTGCTTTTAAAAGGTCAAGTACAATAGCGGTTCGTTTTTCAAAGTTCTCTTCCTGGTTTCTTACATTAGAAAATCCATTACTTCCTCCAGAACTGACTCTTACATTTTGAATCAAATTTCCATCCTTGCTTGTAATCAACCCTCCCAATCTCGTTGTAATAAGATCTTCCTTAATTTCAGTTCCTTCTGTTGTAAGAAAATATTTTTCTCTGATCAAGTCACCATAAAAGATATTGGTCATAATAATATTTTCATGGTTTAAGGGAATATCGTTATACTTTCGAACCAGCTCAAGCTTTTCAGCCATAGAAACTTTTCTCGGATCTTCTTTCAGTTTGGGAGTAAATGTATCTTTAATGACTTCTATCTCAGCAAGTTTTATTGGTTTTTCAATATTTTTCGCAATCAATTTTGCATTTTCAGAAGCAGTTATGACAGCCTTCTCTGCATCTGTTTCTTTAGTAAAAGAGACGGATGACATACCACCATCCTTTAAAACTCTTACAACATATCCATCTGTTGAGTTAGAGCCAATTCTTGATAACTCTTTTCCATTAAATATAATAATAGTTTCTTTTTTTAGCTCATAACGGATATCAGCATAATCCGCATCTGTCTTATTAAGAATTACTTTTAATTTCTCAAACATAATACTCCTTTCATTTTATTCATTTCTAACAAGTGTTATATAATCAAACAATTCTTTTCCAAAATCTGAAACTACAACAATACTATTTATGTCAATATCTACATTATTAAGATATTGTAAACGAAGCACATCACCCTCAAACATTTCAGGTATAACTCCTCCAAAAAAGAATCCAAGCATTTCCATTGATGCACAAAATTTCTGGGTGGCAGGATGAGTAAGTGGCAAATCAAGATAAATGCAATCAATACGACGAAGGCAGAGTTCCTTTAAACGAAATCGTGCTAAATCTTCAATATCATTACCATATTGTATAATTTGCATAAATGCACTATTTTGATCGGTGTGGACTTTCACATCAATTTGTGCATTTTGTGGTAATTCAGTATGCTCAATAAGTTTTGATGCATCTTTAATATTTCTTTTCAGATTATTTTTTTCATAAATGCTATTGATCATTGATGAATGATGAAATGGTGGATAGACATCCTGGATAGATCCGTCTTTAATCTTGAGATAGAAAAGCATGGCTGATTGCCGCTTTTTTTTATGTTCTTTTTGAATCTTTTTAAAAAACATTGTTGAAGGTACGAGACCCAAAAGGAGTCCTGTTTCATGAGCACCAATAGATATATTTCCTTTCTGTGAATATGGATGAACTGCCACAGCTTCACTATAAATCCCGAACATTCCTCTTTCTTGTGCATATTTCACCATGAATTCTTTCATCTGTTTGAAAAGTCCCCTTCCCCGATATCGAGGATCAACAACTGCCATTCCTGTCTCTCCGACCTGGGAATCCTTATGGTCAATCATCATAGCAAAATGCCCAACAATTTCCTCGCCTGGATTCAATGCAATACACGAAGTCAGCGTCCCACTTTGTAAAAGTTCTTTAACCCTTTCAGGATAATAAATAAAATCCCAGCCGTATGAATAACCATATGAACGATAAATACATCTTGCCATGTTAACTGAGTCATCTTGTGTCATCAATCTTATGTTAATAGGGATATCCTTTGGTACAGGTGGTAAAGAGATGACTTTTCCCTTCTCCTCTTCAGAAATATAAGCTTCAACATCTTTGTATGGAAGGAGTTTGATAAGTTCTACTCTTTTCCCACGATGACCTAAATTTATGAAATGAATCTCATCAGCAAAAGCCCTCATTAAAACCATACCAAGTCCAGACTCTTTTCCTATTTTAAATTTTTTGAAATCAAACGGTAAACCCTGGTCTTCAACTGCCACAACAATCTTACCTGGTTTTCTCAGTATTATGACATCAAATGTGCCAACTTCATCAGGGTCAAAAGCATGCTCAATTACATTTAGACAGGCTTCTTCGACTACAAGTTCAAGTCGCTTTACATCTTTATCATCTAAGCCAAGTTTAGAAGAGATATATCGCACAAAATCTATTACAGCAGGAAGGTATTCAACCTTTGCAATTACTGTAATGCTTGCGATTTGTTGCTCTTCTTTTTTTATGTGATTCATTGGTTTCCTTTAAAA
The DNA here is from genome assembly GCA_964398885.1 of uncultured Candidatus Cloacimonadota bacterium. GTDB lineage: Bacteria > Cloacimonadota > Cloacimonadia > JGIOTU-2 > JGIOTU-2 > JAGMCF01. Next base: position 14,638 of record CAYNOU010000009.1, read on the forward strand.
AATAAACCATTGCCTTCTGGTATATCGGTATTATAAGGTTTTTGTTTACAAACAAGAACTAATTATTAAAGTTTACTAATTTACTATTTCTACTTCGTCAAGAACATCTTCTGGAATTTTTATGTTCAATTCCTTGGCTCGTTTTTCATTTACAATCGGATTTCCTTTTTCAGGGCATTTGATTGGAATATCTGAAGGCTTTTTCCCATCTAATATCATTAAAGCCATTTCAGCAGCAGTTTTTCCTTGTTCACATCCAGAAAGAGTAACACCACACAAAGCTCCATCTCTAATTGTGAAATCAAGGAGTGCAAACTCAGGAAGTTTATTATTTTCCAATGTCCATTTTAACACCTCTTCAGGGGGTAGGCTTAGTTCTTCACCCTTCTTTTTTATGGTGTGATAAACAAATAATCCAATTGCATCAACCTTAGATTGGAGCTCATTTACTTTTTCCTTCCAATCATCAAAATCATTAATAGTATAAAATCCACAAATTTCAATTGGGTATTCCATATCCTTTATCCCATTCACAAAAACCTTTGAAGTATGACTTGCATCAGTTATTATCGCACATTTTTTGATATCTGGTTCAAGCTTCTTAAGAAACTCAATAGATTCTTTTATATGATGTCTTTCAAGTACACCAGTAATATTTTCAGCAGGAAATCCATAAACCTCGGGTTCAGCATTCATGCCACAGAAAACAAATGGGAGAGAATTTCCAATATACTTCTCTGCGACAAGTTCACATGCATTATCATCAAATACAATTACAACATCTGGGTTAAACTCATCTATTTTCTTCACAGCATCCACTGCGATATTTTTCCACCATTCAGAATCTGTATTCCTTTTCGTATCCAGATAAAATTTCTCAATCATAATTCCTTTATCCTTAAAAACTTCTTCAGCACCTTTTGCTTCTTCAATTACCCAGGGATATTCTGGATGATAACTAAAGACGAGCAATACTTTCTTTCCAGCTTTTGCACATCCAAAAACAAAGATTAACAAAAGCATACTAATTAAGAGATAAAGCCTTTTCATGTTTCCTCCTTAATTGATTTTATTAATCGGCATATTATTGTTTTTATATGTTATTTTAAAAATATTATGTCAATAATTTTAAAAAATTATAATTTCTAAATGGAAAAATTTATCTTGTAGTAGTAATTCTTATATACTTAATCCCCATAGGAATAGCAGCAGCGACGAGTGGTTTCAAACACGGTTGAGTTTATTGGTCTTCATCAATTTTATTAAATTTATAAAATTTAACTTCTTGATTCCATAGATTAAGTGCTTTCCATGCTGAATCATAATTTCCAGATGCATTCCATAATAAATATCCGGAATCTAAACCACAATCTTTTACTGTCTGTAACTGAGATAAAATATAAAAGGGATCTGTTTGAGATTCGCGCAATGAAAATGCCTGTAAATACGGAATTATCTTTTTCTTTTGCCCAATCTGATTTAAAAGTGTCTGGCAAGTCCGATATACAAAATAATAAGGCTCATCTGCAGGATATTTCTTATTCCAAAATTCTCCATAAAAATGTGATGGATACACCATAGGATGTATTCTATCAAGGTATGGTGCGATTGATTTTATGTTCTGCCCTGTATTTATAATATCCTGTTCATTCTGTAAAGCAACAACTCCAAAGATATCAGCAGATAATTTAATTCCATTCTTCTTTGTAATACTGTAAACCTTTTTTACAAAATTGGTAATCACCTCTTGCTTTGATACAGAATCAGGGATGCCATAATCAGCATCTAATAAGTAGGTTTCAGTTGGGAATCGGACATAATCTAATTGAATCTCATCAACACCTAATGAAATTACCTCTTTGATAATCTCAAGATTATAATTTTGAACTTCTTTACAGTTTGGATTTACCCATTTATGTCTATTGGGAATATATATACTATCTGTTTTACTTGAATCAATATCTGTTGAATCAATTATAATTTTAGGTGTCCATTCTGTTCCAGATTCAATCGGGGATGCATTTGCTAATGTTGTATCTTTAAATATAGTTATCCTTGCAATGAGTGCAATATCATGTTTATGAAGCTGATAGATTAATCTGTTTGGGTAGGAGATTACAGGTTTACATGCTCCTATTTCAATTGCTAATGAATTTTTCGTTGTATATAATATATCACCATGAGTATTTTTAAAATCCACAACCAACGCATTTAATCCCAAAGAATCAAAATTTTCAATAATTTCTTTTAGCCTTTCAGTCGTAAGTTGGTATGTATTAAGATAAATACCTCTTAATTCATTGTGCTGAATCCTTTGATAAAATACAGAATCAACTTCTGGACTTATAGGAATTTTCAAAATTTGATCTGGTAAGATAAGATTATCCTCTGGAATTTCATTAATGTTTCTAATTTCAGTAATGAAGTCTTTTAGTAAAAAAATATCAGTCAGGTAAAAATATTTTTTTGCGATTAGATAAAGATTATCGCCTTTTTGGACTTGATAGTTTATTAATGAATCCTGTCGCCCCGATTTCATCGGGGAGCCAAGATGGGCTGGTGTGATTTCTTCTGCAAAATAACAGTTTGTGCATAATTGAAATACTATAGTAAAAAAAATAATTGTGAAAAAATACTTCAAAAAATGAAAGAAAATTTTGATAATAAAAATATCCTTGTATTCCATAATATTTTAGTATAACAGCAATTCTAAAGTCATTTATAAAAGTTTATTTATGAAAATGGTTTTTTCTTAGACTATTGGAGTTATATTAATTTTTCTTTGGAATAAATTTTTAGTTAATAATTTTATCTTTGCTATTCTTTCAATTAAATCTATAAAAGTTATGCTATTTAACAACTTGTATTCGCGCCAAAGCTCTTCTTAATGCTGCTTCTGCTCTACGAAAGTCTGTACCCTCTTTCTTTTCTTTCAATCGTTTTTCAGCACGCTCTCCTGCTCTCTTTGCTCGTGCTTTTTCGATCTCTTCTGGCTTTTCAATTATTTCTGTTAATATACTAATCTTATCTATGTCTACAATTGCGAATCCATTATGTATAGAATATTTTTCTATAGATTCATTACTAAAAACTGTTAATACACCTGGAATTATGGAAGTTATAAAAGGGGTGTGTCCATACTGGACGCCAAAGTATCCTTCACTTCCTGGAACAACGATTTCATCTACATCTTCTTCAAGGAAGACACCAAGAGGTGTGGTTATCTTTAAGTGCAGACTATTCTTGTTATTGTTCATAATAATAGTTAGAATTTGAAACAGAGATTACATTTATTATCAAATTTCAAGTATCCCCGACTTGTCGGGATTTCCGTTTCGCTCCAACAAGTTTCAATTTCTTTGCTCTTTCAACTACTTCATCTATTTTACCAGCCATATAGAAAGCTCTTTCAGGAATATCGTCGTATTCGCCACTTACAATACCCTTAAAGCCTTTAATAGTATCTGACAATGCCACATATTGTCCTTTATAATTAGTAAACTCTTCAGCCACAAAGAATGGTTGAGAAAGAAATTTTTCAATTCTTCGCGCTCTATTGACAGTTATTTTATCCTCTTCAGATAATTCTTCCATTCCAAGTATTGCAATAATGTCCTGAAGCTCACGATATTTTTGCAATATCTGCTGCACCTTACGAGTTACAGTATAATGTTCAGTCCCAATAATTCTTGGGTCTAAAATCCTTGATGTAGAGTCAAGAGGGTCAACTGCTGGGTATAAGCCAAGTTCAGCGATTTTTCGCGAAAGAACAGTAGTAGCATCAAGATGTGCAAAGGTTGTAGCTGGAGCAGGGTCAGTCAGGTCATCAGCTGGAACGAAAATTGCTTGCACAGATGTGATAGAACCATCTTTTGTAGAGGTAATTCTTTCCTGTAATTCGCCCATCTCTGTCGCAAGAGTTGGTTGATATCCGACAGCTGATGGCATTCTACCTAATAAGGCAGAGACTTCTGAACCTGCTTGTACAAATCTAAAAATATTATCAATGAAGAGCAAGACATCTTGCTTTGCTTCATCACGGAAATATTCTGCCTGAGCCAGTCCAGCTAACCCAACTCTTAATCTAGCTCCAGGTGGTTCATTCATCTGTCCGAAAACCAATGCTGTTTTTTCTAAAACACCTGAATGTTTCATCTCTAACCAGAGGTCATTCCCTTCCCGAGTTCTTTCACCCACACCGGCAAAAACAGAGTATCCTCCATGCTCAGTAGCAACATTCCTGATAAGTTCCATAATTAATACTGTTTTACCAACTCCAGCCCCACCAAAAAGTCCTGTTTTCCCACCTTTACAATATGGACAAAGCAAATCAATAACTTTAATACCAGTTTCTAATATTTCATCTTTGATTTCTAATTGACTAAATGTTGGTGATTCTCTATGAATTGGATATCTTTCTTTTGTCTTTAATTCTCCTAATTCATCTATTGGTTCTCCGATTACATTTATAAGTCTTCCTAGAGTTTCTTTTCCAACAGGCACAGTAATAGGGGATTCAGTATTAAAAACTTCATCTCCTCTTTTCAAACCATCGGTAGAATCCATTGCAATAGCTCTGACTCTATTTTCTCCTAAATGTTGTTGAACCTCTAATACTAATTTGCTTTTATCTGCTCTTTTGATTGTCAATGCTGTATAAATTGGAGGTAGACATTCTTCTGGAAATTCAACATCTACCACCGCTCCAATAATTTGGACTATTTTCCCATTTTTCATATTTGCCTCATAGTTAAATACTTATTTACATTTTGAATAAATTATTTCTCCAAGATTCTTTGCACTAATTTCTTTTTCAGTGAAGGCAACATGCCTGCTGGTTGAATACAGCATACCTTCCTGCTCTGATTTGATTTCAGATAACCGTTCTTTGCAAATTACAACTAAATCAGGGTTAATTTCAAATCCAATATAATTTCTTTTAATATCCTGACAAACTACCAAAGTTGTGCCTGTGCCAGCAAAAGGGTCTAAAACTAAATCCCCTTCATTTGAACTTGCTCTCACTATTCTCTCAATAAGTTTCTTGGGTTTTTGGATTGTATGTAAAAATTCTCTACTTATAAGTTCTTTTGATTTATAAGTAAGTTGCTTAATATCACCCCAAACATCTCCGGGATTTTTACCCTTTTCATTGAATTTGGTTTTGCCAAATTTACCATTTACGACTGAAGGAACATTTTCACATCTTTTTCTATGCTCTAGTTCCACTAATTGTGGCACTCTTATATCTTCTAAATTAAAAGTTTTAGTTTTCCCTTTTGTAAAATAAGCAATTATATCATAATTATTTGTATAACTAATTCTTCCTTGTGCCAATCGGCTTGGCTGATACCAAACAATTTTTGAATTTAATATTAAATAAGGCCTATAATCAATAAAATCAATGCAGTCTGGTTTACCAAAAAGATAAAGTGACCCACCGGTTTTTAACTTTTTAGATAAAATTTTTATTAGTTGAAGATTAAATTCCTGGATATTTTTTACTTTATCCCATTTTTTTTCAGTAACACCATAAGGTCCATCACAAACTATTAGGTCAATAGATTCATCTTCTATCTTTTTAATCAATTTGAAGAAATCACCCAGAAAAATTGCATTAATTTTCATATGAAAATCCTTTCGCCACAAAGGCACAAAGACACAAAGAAAAAAAATATAAACTCTCATTCCAAAGCCCCAGCTTGGGAATGCTTACAATGATATTTTCTACTCCTTTGTGTCCAGATTTGTTTTCGGGACATGTATGTTTCATATGAAATAGCACGCCCGTCTGCGCTAAAGCTACGCCGGACAGGCAGGTTACACACCCCGTCTCCCGATTTATCGGGAAGGGGTGTGTTATTTTCATGCTCCTTTCAGGCTCGGCGCCTCTGTCTCGGCTTGGCGAGCCAAGACGGGCAGACGGATGTATCCCCGAAGTATCGGGGGCATGAGTGTTTCATTATTATATTTTAACATCTCTATGTATTGGGCAATTATAATATAAAATCACTTCATCCCCTCTGCAGTAGAAGCCACCTCAATAATTTCTTTAGTAATTTTATCCTGTCTTTTGTGATGATATTCTAAAGTCAAATCTTTAATCATCTCATCGGCATTATCAGTTGCAGCATCCATTGCAGTCATTCTTGCTCCTTGCTCAGCAGATGAAGATTCTAAAAGAACTCGCCAAATCTGAACATCAAGATGTTTTTTTATTAGTTCTTCTAATAACTTATAAGGTTCGGGTTCAAATAGGAACGACGAAAGATATTTATCTTGAGGCTCTTCTAAATTTTCTAAAGGAAGTAATTGTTTTTCAACCACATCTTGCTGAATAGCAGATTTAAATTCATTATACACAATTACTACCTTATCGTATTTTCCTTGTAGAAAATAAGATGATATAATATTCATCACATCACGACTATGGTCAAACTTCAATTTATTAAAAAAATCAATGTATTCTTCTCTAATTTTAAATCCTTTATTTTTAAAATAATTCCTGCCCTTTCTCCCGACACATATCAATTCAACATTTTTATTATTGTATTGCTTGATAACCATTTCAGATTTTTTAATAATATTCATATTAAATGCACCACAAAGTCCTTTATCCGCAGTTACCACAACAATTGCAACTGTCTTAACATCCTCTGGCTCAACTTTTCTTAGTAAAGGATGAACTTCTCTTTGGGTTCTGGTTGCAAGAGAGAGTAGAATTTCATCCAATTCATTAGAATAAGGTCTTGCATTTACAATTCTTTGCTGAGCTTTTTGCAATTTCGCAGCAGAAACCATTTTCATTGCACTGGTAATCTGCCTTGTGCTTTTAACGGATTCTATACGCTGTTTAATCTCTTTAAGACTTGACATTACTTCTCATTAATTTCCAATTCATTTTCTCGGGATGACTTCAAAATTTGATGCTCAAAGTTGGATTTAACCTGTTTGCAAAATGAATGTAATTCTTTATTTATCTCTTCTGTAACTCCTTCTGATTGAAGAAGTTTCTTTCCTAACTCTTTGTATTTTGTATCCATCATTTCAAATATTTCTCTTTCAACAACAGGAATAATCTCAAGAGGAAGGTCATCTAAATATCCATTATAAGCCATAAAAATCACAGCAATCTGTTTCTCAACAGGAATTGGAACATACTGGTCTTGCTTAAGCACTTCAACCAAGCGATAACCTCTCGTAAGTTGCTGTTGTGTATCCTTATCTAATTCTGTGCCAAATTTTGCAAAGGCTTCTAATTCTCTGAATTGTGCAAGTTCAATTCTAAGTTTTCCAGCAACATCCTTCATAGCTTTAATTTGAGCATTTCCTCCAACACGAGATACAGAATCTCCTGCATTAATTGCTGGTCTTATTCCTGAATAAAACAACTTTGTCTCTAAATAAATCTGTCCGTCAGTTATTGAAATCACATTTGTGGGAATATAAGTAGAGATATCGCTTGCCTGTGTTTCAATAATTGGAAGAGCAGTTAATGAACCACCACCAAGTTCATCACTTAACTTTGATGCTCTTTCAAGAAGACGAGAATGTAGATAAAATACATCTCCAGGATATGCTTCCCTACCAGGTGGTCTACGAAGGAGCAAAGATAACTGTCTGTATGCAACTGCATGTTTTGATAAATCATCATAAATAACTAAGGCATGTTTCCCCTGGTCTCTAAAATATTCACCAATAGTTGCTCCGGCATAAGGAGCAATATACTGTATAGATGGTGGTTCAGAAGCAGAGGCTGAAACTATTACAGAGTAATCAAGAGCTTTATGCTCTCTAAGGACTTCCACAACCTTTGCAACAGATGACCTTTTCTGCCCAATTGCAACATAAATACAATAGACATCAGTATCTTTCTGGCTGATAATTGTATCAACAGCTAATGCTGTTTTCCCTGTTTTTCTATCACCGATTATTAGTTCTCTTTGACCTCTACCAATAGGAATCATTGAATCAATGGCTTTCAAACCAGTTTGTAAAGGTTCTTTAACAGGCTGCCTTTGGATAACACCCAATGCTTTTCTTTCAATAGGCATAAATCTCTTAGCATTAATTTCACCTCTGCCATCTAATGGAATACCAAGAGGATTGATTATTCTACCCAAAAGTTCTTCTCCAACTGGCACCTGCACAATATTCTTTGTCCTTTTAACAATGTCTCCTTCTTTAATCTGGTCGCATTCGCCAAGAATGATGCACCCAACATTATCTTCCTCTAAATTAAGAGCCATTCCATACACATCATTACCAAACAAAACTAATTCGCTTGCCATAATATCTTTTAGACCATATGCGCGAGCAATACCATCACCAACTTCAATTACTCTGCCAACCTCTGAAACATCAATGCGGTAATCGTACTTCTCTATCTTCTCTTTGATAATTCTACTGATTTCCTCTGGTTGTATCTTCATATTCACCTTTCTATTATCTAAAAAACAAGTTTTTACGTTGAACTTAATTTAAAATCTTGCAGTAGAAAATACTTATATAATATAAATTTAAAATTCTCTTTTAAAATTTAACAAGCTATTTGCTATTGAAGCATTTATTGCCAGATTTTCATTATATACTAAAAATCCACCTTTTATTCTCTTATCAATACTATGTTTAAGATGTACTTCGCCTGATACATAGATTTTAACAAACTCCTTGATCTTTTTTAAAGTTTTGGAGTCAATTGGGTAAGCGGTTAGCAATTGGAAATCATAAATGTTTAATCTTTGATGAATCTGGCGGATTATTTGATGACAGACATCTTTTAAAAAAAATATTCTATCAGCATCAACAAGTACTTTCAAAAAATCATTAAACCTATCACTAATTTTCAGCCCTTCTGCAAGCTTTTCTAATACCTCTTTCTTGAATCTATTTTCAGCAACGGGCGAAATCAAAAACTCTTCTATTTGCTTGTTATCCCGCAAGAAATTCCTAAGAATCTCTACTTCATTTTCTAATAACTTTAGCTTATCAGGCTGAAAAGTTTGTATTAATGCATTAGAATAGCGTTTTGCAACAATATTCCTAATCAACTTTTCTCTCCTTTGATTGCTTTTTCTCAGTTTTTATAAGATTGTTTATCAGTTCAATATCATCTTTTTCTGTAAGTTTTTTACCTATGATTTTATCAGTAAGGGAAACAACAAACTCTCCAATTTCTTTTTCAATACTCTTCTTTGCTTTTTTAACTTCACTTTCTATAGTCTTTTGGGTTTCAGCCATTAAAACATCTTTTTCGGTATTAGCCTCTTTCAGTATTTGCTCGCCCGTAATCTTGGCGTTAGTAATAGCTTCTTCTCTAATTTCTCTTGCTTCCTTTCTTGCTTTATACAACATTTCCTTCTGTGATTCTAACATCTTAGCAGACTCCTCTTGACTTCTTTTAGCATCTTCTAAATTGTCCTTAATTTGTTTCTGCCTTTTATTAAGGAAACTAACAAGTGATTTATACAGCAGTTTTTTCAATATTATAAGAAGCAAGATAAAATTTAGGATAACAATAATCAGGGTAAAATCAATACCTATCATAAATTAATCTCCAGATAAAAATAACAATTATACTGCAAAAATTAAAAGCAAAGAGATAACCAGTGAATATATTCCTGTTGATTCTGAAACTGCCTGTCCGACAAGCATTGTTCGGGTTATCAGGCCTGCGTTTTCTGGTGAGCGTGAGATTGCTTCACAAGCTTTGCCAGCTGTAAATCCTTCACCAACACCAGGTCCCAAAGCACCCATACCCATACAAAGTCCTGCTCCTAAAAGAGCAGCTGCTCTAATTATTTCTGACATTTTTCCTCCTATGAGTTATTTTGCCACAAATCCCGATATAATCGGGAAACTTACACAAACTTTTCATTTAATATTTTAAAGTCCTATAACCCTTTTGTGTTAAGTCGTGACTTACATCATCTTAATATCCTTTATTCTATTTTTTTATGCTACAAAGATTAACAAAAATGCAACCACTAAAGAATATATTGATGTTGATTCTGCTACGGCAGCACCTACAAACATTGTTCTGGTTAAGAGTGGGGATTGTTCAGGAAATTTGCTGATCGCTTCAACTGCTTTACCAGCCACCATACCTATTCCGAGTCCAGGACCAAATGTCCCAAAGCCCATTGAAAGCGCTGCTCCTAAAAATGCGAAACACTTTGAAATACTGTTTCCATAAGAAGTAGAATACAAAAGTAAAATTGATACAACCAGAGCAAAAACAGTGGATGTTTGAGACAGCGCCTGTCCTATTAACATATTTGCAGTAAGCAGTTTAGCTTTCCGAGGCTGCCTTCCTATGCCTTTACAAGCTTCTCCACCCGTATATCCATTTCCAAAGGCGGGTCCAATACTTCCTGCTCCCATTACTAATCCTGCAGCAAAAAGTGAAGCTACCATCTGCCAACCGCCATTAGAATCTCGCATTCCGCCAAATAAAAGAAGCATAGCGACAACAAGAGCAAAAATTGCACCTGTTTCTGTAAGCGCCTGACCAATAAGCATGGTTCTTAGCAAACTATCACTTGCTTTGGGCTGTCTCATCAAAGCACGAGTAGCATTGGCAGCTATAAATCCTTCGCCAATCCCTGCACCAACAGATGAGATACCAACTGCAAGTGCTGCACCTAAATATGATGCAATAGAAATAAAATCAACTAAATTCATTCAACCCATCTTGTTTATTTAATCGCTACTGCTGTATATGATAATGCTAACATTGTAAAAACAAATGCCTGTATGGTGCCTATAAACAAACCAAAGAACATACTTAGACCAATAGGAATGAGTATAAATCTTATCAAATTTGAGATAACTAAAATTATTATAGCACCGCCTAAAATATTACCAAAAAGACGGAAAGAGATAGAAATTCCCTTTGCAATTTCACCCACAAGGTTTAAAGGTGCCATAAAGAAAAACGGTTCTGTATATCCCTTCAAATATTCCTTAAAACCTTTTTCTTTTATTGCTGAGAAGTGAACAACTAATATTACCATCAAACCCATACCAAGAGGGACATTAAGATTTCTTGTGGGCTCCATATTACCCGGAATTGGTATTATCCCAATAATATTGCAAGTAAAAATAAATAGAAAAATCGTAATAATATATGGTGTAAAATAAGCCTTATCCTCTCCTAATGTTTCAGCAACTAAATCTCTAAAAAATGAATAAATCATCTCTGCAATTGATTGTGCTTTTGATGGAACCAATTTCATATTTCTTCTTACAAAAAATGCAATCAAAATCAAAATTAGGTCAACAGCTATGATAACTCTGATAACATTCCAGTTTATCGGAAATCTACCAAAAACCTTAATAATCTTATCAGTTTGAAATTCTTCGTGAATCTGTTCCTGTATACTTTCTTCTTTTTTTATGCACTGAATACTAAATTTTCTCTGCTCATTAAAACCAATTTGGAGCTGATATTTTATTCCAAAAGATAAAACCAACTCAATTACAAAAAGAATGATAAATATATATAGAAATTCTTTCGCTTTCGGCTTCATAACTTTTTAAGTTTAGTGGAAATTCTGTGTCTTTGACTATTTGAAAGTAGGAGATAAGGTGTCTCCCTTGAGGAACTTATCAAAGCACAGTCGTTTGATCCTAATTGATTTCCTTCAATAACATCAATTACAGTACTAATTACATCCAATAGATATTGCTGGTCTGGGTTGAGTTCTAATCTCATAATTTACTTATTCCTTATAATCTTTAATAAATTTTTGATAAATTACTAATAAATTACTAATAAATTACTAATAATAAAATTACCTCAATACCCATTTGGGTTTTCTATCAGAGCCATCATTTTTGATTATCCTATCCCTATTGGCCATTTCATTAAGCAAATTATTTATTTTTATTTTTTTCTGTTTTTCATTCAGCACATCCGATAATTTACTCCATAATAAATCATCAATATCTTTCCTGCTTGCCGATCCGAATTTTTTTATAAGTTCTATAACTATTCCCTTATAATATTGTTTGTCAAAAGCACGATGTTTAATATAGCGTGATTTATCATCGGTAATCGCTGCTATTTCGGAAACGACAAAAATCGAAGGATAACGACCTTCTACTAATCCTTGCTTCTTCAATTTCTTATACTCTTCCTTATTTAATTTTTCTTTCTTCTGAACCTTGTCTAAGCAAATAATAGTTTTAATATCCAGGTCTGTTTTTTTCATAAGCAGTTTTGTATAATTCTCATCAATTACTTTTCCTGTAATTTTTACTACAACCTCATCAGGTTTATCCAACTCATAAGTGGGCAATGGGAAAAATCTATTTCTTTGAAGAAGAAACATCTTTTTAATTCCACCTCCAATTGTATCAATCATATTCAGGTTAACCATCGCCGTTGTTAGAAACTGATTGCGATAATATCTTTGTGGAGCATCCTACTCTATAACTGCCTCAACACTTCCAGGGATGAAACTTCCTACATTGGTAAAAATTAACTCATCAGGTTTTTCAACAATAATAACTCTTGAATTTAGCTCATAATCCTGGTGAGCAATACAGTTATGCAAAGCCTCACGGATAACATACGGTTCATATTGAGTTATCTCAATGGGGAATAAAGTGTTATCAGGCAGATAGCGGTATTTCAAATTTCTGATTTTTGCAAGGACGGCATTAGTATTTAAAATTAAAGGCGGACCGAAATGTTCATAATCTTTTTCAATATTATACTCATTCTTAAGAATCCAGCTTATTTTAGCCACACTAGGAGAAACAAAATGTTCCGATTCGGGTTTACCTAAAAGAATAATAGTAGTGCGGGTAATCTTGCCCTGTATGGTTATTTTAGCCTTATTTAAGAAAGTAATATCGTTCCATTTATCCACTTCAGCCACAAGCTGAGGATATTTCTTTTTATATTCATTCTTCGCTTTATCTATTGCCTCAGGCATTAAATCATCAATAGTTGCCATTTCACAGAGTTGCGCTGACCAGTCTATCTTTTTAACCTGATTTCTAATTTGTTCTATTTCTTGAATATTTAACGCTGACAACGACTCACCGTCTCTGCTGTAATAATGACCCTCCCATGCAACAGGGATTCCCTGAGGTGCAGCCGGTATTTGAAACATAATAACTCTTCCTTCCGGCAATTCAATCTCATATATTTCAACAAAAGTAATTCGGTTGGTCGTTTTGTTGGCAACTTCCCTTTTCAAACTATCCAGATCCTGCCTATTCATTCGGTATCGGGTTCCAATGATATTTCGTGTTTTATCTTCTACTCCAAAAATAAGCCATCCGTATTCTTTCATTTTAAGATTAGCTTCATTACTCAAAGCTGAAAAATACTTTCCTATATCATAAAAATGAAAACTTGTCGCAGCCTTTTTAAACTCCATCCATTCAGTTTCTGAAGGTAAAGATCTACGTTTATTTAGTAACTCCTTAAGTTTTTCCTGTGTCATAAGCTATTCGTTTATTGATGATTTTTCCTATATAACTATGAATTAAGAATAAAATATTAAGATTCTCTTTTCTCCTTTTTATACGAAACCAGACCTTCAAGAGCAAGGACTAAAGGTATTGAAATTAGCCCGACTAATAGTGCAAATATATTTATTTTTAGAAACTTTACAAAAGTAATTAAAATAATTGCAAGAACTAAATATCTAATATAAAAATTTTTGAATACACCCAGCCGAGCCCTGGATTCACTTAAACCCAATAAATTTTCAGCACTCTTTGCCTGAAAATAGAAATTGACACATCCACAGATTGAACCTAAAATATATCCTATACACAACCTGAAATTTAACGGGATGAGCAGTAATGACGCTAAATCTGTCAAGAAAATTAGCCTGAGTATTTTATAAAGATATTTCTTTGTATTATTACTTTTTATCTTCACTCCTTTTTAACAATTTATAGCAAGAAAAGACTCCAGTCACTATTCCTAACACAGTAAAGATAATAATTAGAACTCCTCCAAGATGCCAGTGTTTATCAATCAATAAACCTATAAAGAACATTACAAGTATATTCACAACCATTGTTAAGCCCAATTGAGCCACAAGCCCAATACCTTGAAATATCTCTTTATAATATTTTTTGTTTTTATTATCTATCATTTTTTTCTGGAATCTTTTCTATTATCTCATTCTCCATTTGACACTTACCATTCAATCTTGCACCTGTTTCAATATCAAGAATTTTAGCAATAATATCTCCGTTTATTTGAGCTGATTTCTCTAATATCAGACTATTTTCTACAGTAACATTTCCATTGACAATGCCAGCAATGACTGCTTCTTTTGATTTTATATCAGCTTTAATTTTTGCTGCTTGTCCAACTGTTAAAAAACCTGTTGATTCAATCTTTCCTTCAACTTCTCCGTCAATACGGAGACTCCCATTTGTGTAAATTTCACCAATTAATCTTGTGCCTTTGCCTATTATCGTATTCAAATTGCCTGACTTTTTTTTCATTGTTTATTTCTCCATTATTTTTTTATGACTGTTTCTGGGTCAATGTGCTCATTTTTATACATAATCTCAAAATGCAAATGAGGAGCAGAGCTTTTACCTGTATTGCCTAATTCTGCGATAATGTCACCCTTTTTTACGAAAAATTCTTTCTGAGCTAAAATCTTTGAATTATGTCCATAAAATGTTTTATATCCATTTAAATGGTCAATTAAGACTGTTTTACCATAGATTTCATCATTCATTTTTATTTCTTCTACAACACCAGATGCGGCGGCAAAAATTGGGGTCCCAATCTTTCCAGCAAGGTCAATACCATAATGGCTTCTTGAGGGCAAATACGGTTTTGTTAATATAAATTCTGATACGGGTAAAAAATCTGGAATGTATTGTCGTGCATTAAGAAAATTCAGACTTGCTATTTCTAATTCCTTAGATTTCAACGGAATAGTGGGAAATTCATTCTTATCTTCTTTCGCATATGGTAATGTTTTTTGCATCTCTTCATTTCTCTTTGCGGAAATGACCATATCTTCAAGTTCTTTAATCTTAAGCAGATAACCATGTTTTTCTCTTCTTAAGAATTTTATTTCTGAAGACTGGTTTAAAATTATATGAATTGATATCCCAATATAACAACCGAATATTAAGGTAGCAACAATAAGTAATAAAATATAAATTGGCTTAAGTTTCACTGTGCTTTTGATATAATATTTATAATCTTATTTAATTCCTCTTCAGAATAAAAATAGATTTCTAATTTTCCTTTCTTACAACCAGTTAATTTTACTTTTGCTCCAAATATTTTTGAAAGTCCATTTTCTACTGCTAAAATATTTACATCTTTCTTTATCTCCCGCAACTTTTTCTTCATCCTCCCAAAAGTTTTCGCTTTATCTTCTGCACTATGTACGGGCAGTTTGTTCTTGATTATATAATTTGCAAATTCCAGCTGAAGTTTAGGTTCAACCTGTAGAATAGCTCTTGCATGTCCTGCTGAAAGGACATCTGTTTTTATCATATCTAAGACTTTAGATGGGAGTTTCAATAGCCGAAGCATATTTGTAACTGCAACTCTGCTTTTACCAACAATTTCAGCGATTCTATTATGTGTTAATTTAAATTCACTTGCCAATCTCTCGTATGCAAGCGCTTCATCAATTGGATTTAAATCTTCTCTTTGAATATTTTCAATAATTGAAAGTTCAAGCATCTCAGCATCTTTAGCTGACCTGATAATTACTGGCACTTTTTCAAAACCTGCTAACTGAGCAGCAGTAAGCCGTCTTTGACCTGTTATTAATTCATACCTATCATTAGAAATCCTTCGCACAATAACTGGCTGAATAATTCCATTTTCTGAAATTGAGTCTGCTAACTCCTGCAATTTCTGTTTGTTACCAGTCTTTCTTGGTTGATATGGATTAAATTTAATATTTTTAATATCAATAAGATTAACTTCTCTATTTTCCTCTTCGCTGACTTTGATTAAGGCTTCTAATCCTTTGCCCAATTTACTCATATTTAATCCTTTCTCTCTAATCTTAATATCTCCATTGCTAACTTCAAGTAATTTTGTGCACCTCTTGAATTTATATCATAAGATAAGATTGATTTTCCAAAACCAGGAGCCTCACTTAATTTTACATTTCTATCAATTATAGTATTAAAAACCTTATCGCCAAAAAATCTGCGAATTTCCTTTGCAACCTGTTCGGATAGTAGCAATCTCCTATCATACATCGTAAGCAGAATTCCAAAAATTGATAAATTTTTATTTAATCCTTTTTGAATCAGTTTTATAGTTTTTAGTAAATGAGCAATGCCTTCCAGCGCATAATACTCGCATTGAATAGGAACAAGTAAATTATTACAAGCCACTAAGGCATTTACAGTAAGTATGTTAAGTGCAGGCGGACAATCTACAATTACATAGTCAAACTTATTGTCAATTTTATATAGCACTTTTTCTAATCTTTTCTCTTTATCCTGAAATGAGAGCAGTTCAACTTCTGCACCAATGAGGTCAATATTAGATGGAATGATTTTCAGATTAGGGATTTCAGTTGAGATTATTGCAGAGTAGATATTATTATTACCTAACAGAAGGTCATATATTTGTTTATCTATTTTATTTTTATCAATACCCACACCGCTTGTGCAATTTGCTTGTGGGTCTAAATCAACCAAAAGAATTTTCTTATCAAATGTTGCTAAAGCAGCAGATAAATTCACCGCTGTTGTGGTCTTTCCAACTCCACCTTTTTGATTCGCAATTGCGATAAATTTAGTCATTTCTTATTATGATATATCTTCTTATTCCTTTAATTGGATGATATTTAGTAATAACTCTTACATATTTATTTGAATACATTTTTTTAAAATCAGTAACCAGGTGATGACAATTTTTACTTTGATAAATAATAATTTCTCCGTTCTTTCGCAATAATTCAAAGCATTTTTTATAATAAATATTTTTCATTCTAACTGCTCTTACAAGAACAAAGTCAAAACGATTATCAAAGGAAATATCTAAATTTTCAATACGATTATTTATAATTTCATATTCTTGTAAGTCAAGTTTTTCCAACAAATAACGCAAGAAAAGAGCCTTTTTTCTAACTGATTCTAAGAGAAAAATCTGCATAGATGGATATAAAATTTTAAGTGGAATTCCAGGAAAGCCCGCACCACTGCCAAAATCTAATACTGTTTTGTGTGAAAAATCAATCTCATCACAGATTAAAATTGAATCTAAAAAATGTGCTGACCAAATTCTTTCTAAAGAGCTTTTTGAAACAAGATTTAATTTCTCGTTCTTTTCTGCCAGAACAGATTGATAAATCTTAAAACTTTTTATCAAATTAGCTGAAAATTTATTTTTAAATAAAAAATTACAAAATTCATTAAAATCTTTATCCATGCAAAGTCTTTAATTTTATCAATAAAGCGGAAATATCTGCATAAGTTACACCGGGAATTCGGGACGCCTGACCAACAGACACAGGTCTTACTTTTGTCAATTTCTCTCTTGCTTCATATGAAATAGTATGAAAATTCATATAATCAAAGTTTGGAGGTATTTTTTTATGCTCAAGAGAATTAAATTTTTCTATTTCTTTTAACTGCCTTTTTATATACCCTTCATATTTCACTTCTAAGGTAATCTTTTGTTTAATAAGTTCTGTTACATCATTTTCAATTTTGTATCCAAACTTCGGGAGGTCATCAAATTTGATTTCAGGACGGCGGAGAATATCTATCATTTTATATGTTTTTGGGCTGTTAATTCTTGCATTTGTATGTTTTAATTTTTTTATTTCTCTTTCTTTAGTTTTCATTGCTTCAAGAAATCTATCATACCGACTCTGGCTGATTAGTCCCAATTTATAGCCAATCGGCATCAATCTCTCATCTGCATTATCCTGGCGCAGATGGAGACGATATTCCGCTCTTGCAGTGAACATTCTATACGGCTCATCAACACCTTTAGTAACAAGGTCATCAATTAACACGCCAATATAAGATTGGTCTCGGCTAAAAATTTCTGGGGATTTTCCATTTAGTTTATTGACCGCATTGATACCAGCAGCAATACCCTGAGCAGCTGCTTCTTCATAGCCTGATGTACCATTAATCTGCCCGGCTAAAAACAACCCGCTTATATTCTTCGTTTCCAGGCTTGCTTGTATCTGGTCAGTAGGGACACAATCATACTCAATTGCATAGCCAAATCTCATCACCTTTGCTTTTTCCAAGCCGTTTATTGAATGGACTATTCTCAATTGAATATCTGGAGGAAAACTGGTTGGGATGCCATTTGCATACATCTCAAAAGTATCTACACCCTCAGGCTCAATAAATACTTGATGTTTGTTTTTCTCTGGAAATTTTCGTATTTTATCCTCAATTGAAGGGCAATATCTTGCACCAATTCCTGTAATGTTGCCACTAAAAAGAGATGATTTTTCAATATTATCAGCAATAATTTTATGCGTTCTAGGATTTGTTGATGTGAGAAAACAACTTACATAATTCTTAGGTTGAATATCAGTATAGTAAGAAAATTTCACAGGAGGTTCATCCGGCAATTGTTCCTGAAGTTTTGAAAAATCTAAAGTTCTTGAATCAAGTCTTGGAGGAGTTCCAGTTTTAAATCTTGCCAATCTTATTCCGTTCTTTATAAGGGACAATGTTAAATTTTCAGCAGCAAATTCTCCAGCTCTTCCTGCAGAGAAGTTTTTTAATCCTATATGGATTCTCCCGCGTAGAAAAGTTCCTGGTGTTAATATCACGGTTTTCCCAAAATATTCCTGTCCATATTGGGTTTTAACACCCTTAATCACATTATTTTCAACGATAATTTCTTCAATGAGAGCTTCCTTTATTTCAAGATTATCCTGATGCTCAAGTATAGAACGCATAGCTAAATGATAACGGTTTCTATCTGCTTGTGCACGAGGAGCCCATACAGCTGGTCCTTTGCTTTTATTCAGCATTCTGAAATGTATACCCGCTCTATCTATAGCCTGTCCTATAGCACCACCAAGTGCGTCAACTTCTCTGACAAGATGTCCTTTCGCAAGACCACCGACAGAAGGGTTGCAGGACATTCTTCCTATAGTTTCAATTTTGATAACAAATAGCAAAGTACTTGCACCGGTTTTAGCTGCTACTACTGCAGCTTCAGAGCCAGCATGCCCACCGCCAACAACGATTACATCATAAATTTTGTTCATTTTTAGCCACAGATTCACCCCGTGTAATAATAAACTATCAAAAGGGTAGAAGAACAGACAAACAAAATATTACACGGGGTAAACACAGATTACACGGATTTAAATCTTTACCCCGTTAGATAAGTTTCTATTTAGAGTAGATATAGGCAAATCGTAGTTATCTAACGGGGTGAATTTTTAATTTTTTACTTTTGCCTTTTAATTTTGTCTGATATGTTTCACATGAAACAATTTATTTCCCTACACAAAATCTATCAAAGATTGAATTGATTATGTCGTCACTTGTAACTTTGCCGATAATCTCTTCCAAAGATTCGCTTGCTTCTCGCAAATCAAAAGCAATAAATTCCAATCCAAGATTACTTTTAGTAGTCTTGATGGCTTGATTTATAGACTGAAAACTCTTTTTTACAGCCACAAGCTGACGCGTATTACTTATCAATCCCTGCGAAATATCATATTTGCCAAGATCTATTCTACCTATAATTTTATTCTTTAGCACACTAATCCTCTCTCCTGAAAGTGCAGAAACATAGGCAATGCTTGGCTTTTCAGACTTTTTCTTAACTTTTACTAAGTCTATCTTATTAAATACTTCTATAATATCTTTATCGGCTAACTGTTCTTTTATTGAAAACTGTTTATGCACAGTTATATCCTGAACCCACAGGATAAGATGAGCTTTTTTTATGATGTCTACACTTTTTTCAATTCCAACTTTTTCTATTTTATTTCTACTTTCTCGCATTCCAGCTGTGTCAAACAACTTAATCAAATACCCTTTAAGCGCAATATCCTCTTCTATGTAGTCCCGAGTAGTACCCGGAATCTCAGTAACGATTGCCCGCTCATTTTCAACTATTTTATTAAAAAGGCTGGATTTTCCGGCATTCGGCTCACCACCAATAACTACTCTATAACCTTCATTAAGAATAATTCCTTCATCACCAGTATGGACAAGAGATGAAATTTTCTTTTTGATTGCCTTTAACTGTGTTAACAGCCCTTCGGTAGTACTGTATTCCAAACCCTGGTCTGAGAAATCCAAATCTAACTCTAACTGACTTCTAATTTCAGTAATTTCATCTAAAATTTTCTTAATAGCAGAATAAAGCTTGCCCTCCAACTGATAAATTGCTGCTTCTTGTGAATGTTTGGTTTTTGCTTGAATTAAGTCTATAACAGCTTCTGCTTCTGTCAAATCCATCTTACCATTCAGAAATGCTCTTTTAGTGAACTCTCCAGGCAAAGCCATACGCGCACCATTTCGCAGCATAATTTGCAGTATAAGTTGTGTTACAAAGTTCCCACCATGACAGCTTATCTCAATTACATCTTCACCTGTATAACTGTGAGGAGCAATAAAAACTGAAACCAACACATCATCAACAAGTTGATTACTATCAAAAATTTTTCCAAAATAGATTGAATGCGTTCTAAAATTCTTTGGGGCTATCTTCCCTTTATATGATTTGGCTAAAACCTGAATGCTCTCAGGACCACTTATTCTAATAACTGAAATTCCTCCAATGCCTGATGGCGTGGAGATGGCGGCTATAGTATCAGTCTGATTTTGCATAAGATTCTTTAACACAAAGCTCACACCCGTTCTCCGTCCCGATTATATCGGGACTGCGAAGGGTGAAAAGAACACAAAGAAATATATTTTTATAATTTAATAAAAAAATCTTATCTTCGTACTTTCTCTGTGATTTATATTTCAATTTCTTTGAGAATAAAATCTAAAATATTGTCAGCTTCCAATCCTATCCAATGATGTAACTGACCGGTCTTTCCATGTGTGATAAATCTATCGGGAATTCCAAACATTTTTATTCTAAATTTTAGTCCAAGCTCGTTTACTTTTTCTAAGATAGCTGAGCCAAATCCCCCTCTAATTGCATTCTCTTCAATGGTAACAATATTTTCCACCCCTTTATCGGCAAGTTCTGTTAACAATTCTGAATCCACTGGTTTAACAAATCGGGCGTTTACCAAATAGGACAAGATGCCCTTTGATTGCAGTTTATTACAGACTTCATATCCAATTTTGAAAACCGAGCCAATGGTAATTATTGCCATTTTCCCTTCATTAGAAATCACTTCTGATTTTCCATAAGCAATTTTTGGATTGGGAAGTTCAGGAAAATTTTGAATCTCTCCACGAGGATAACGGACTGCAATTGGGCCTTTTTCATATCTTTGCATAAACTTCAGCATTTTTTCCAACTCTTTCCCATCTCTTGGCGCCATTATTGTCATATTTGGAATACATCTAAGATAAGATAAATCAAAAGCTCCATGATGAGTGGGTCCATCCTCTCCTACCAGACCTCCTCTATCAATAGCAAATCTTACAGGTAATTTTTGCAAAGCAACATCGTGTATTATCTGGTCATAAGCTCGTTGGAGAAATGTTGAATAGATTGCTACAAAGGGCTTTATCCCTTCAATAGCCAAACCAGCAGCAAAGGTTACAGCATGCTGTTCAGCAATTCCCACATCAAAAAGTTTGTCAGGAAATCTCTCTGCAAAGCCTTTTAGCCCTGTGCCATCTGTCATTGCTGCGGTTATTGCTATGACCTTCTCGTCTTTCTCTGCAATTTTTTCTAAGGTTCTACCAAACAGTGTGGAGTAACTTATACTGGCTTTATTCTTCTTTGTTTTATTCAATTCTCCTGTTAAATTATTAAATGAAGGAACCCCATGAAACTTGGTAGCATCCTGCTCTGCAAACGGAAATCCTTTGCCCTTTTTGGTAAGTATATGAATCAGGCAAGGCACTTCTACATGCTGTTTTACATTAGATAGAATCTTTATTAAAGTTGGTATACTATGTCCATTTATAGGTCCAATATATTTGAATCCTAAATCTTCAAAAAGGCTGCTGGGAATAAGCATGCTTAAGATACTATCTTCAAGTCTTCTAACCCCAGAGATAATTCTGTTACGGACTATTCTGGGCAAAGCTTGAACTGCATTCCAAACCTCCTTTTTTATTTTGTTATATCGCTTGCCAGTAAGAATATTTGCCAGATAGGAATGCATCCCACCTACATTTTTGGAAATAGACATTGAATTATCATTAAGAATAATGATTAAATTTTTATTAAATCCACCAGCATTATTCAGTCCTTCAAATGCCTCACCAGCAGTCATTGCACCATCACCAATTACGACAACAACCTTTTCTGGTTTTTTCTTTAATTCCTTTCCCACATAAATGCCTAAAGCAGCAGAAATTGAGGTACTGCTATGCCCCACACCAAAAGCATCGTACTTGCTTTCAAAGATATTATTGAATCCACTGATTCCACCTAATTGTCTTAATGTATCAAAACGAGCATTTCTTCCAGTTAAAATTTTATAAGCATAAGATTGATGCCCAACATCCCAGACAATACGATTTTTTAAAGGGTCAAATACTTTGAGAAGTGCAACCGTAAGTTCTACAACTCCCAAACTGGGTGCTAAATGTCCACCAGTTTTGGAAGTAACATCAATGATTCTTTCCCGAATATCTTTACTTAATCTGATTAATTGTCGTAAATTTAACTTCCTTACATCATCAGGAACTTTTATACTCTCTAACATAATAACTCCATAACTTTAAATTAGAAATTTTCTATTCTTTCTATGCTCTCTCGTTCCCAAAGCCTTCACCGATTGAATTGGGAATTGGGAATGCAATGTTGAGTTATTTTTTCATTTATCCATGCAATTATTTTTTCTTTACCAAAACAGCTTTTTGATGAAAATCCTATAATTTGTTCATCGCTTAACAATGAGAATTCCTGTTTTAATAAATTAACCTGTAGATTAATCTTTGATTTGCCTAATTTATCACTTTTTGTGGCAACAAGAAGGAAAGGCTTTTGAAATGAGCTCACCCATTTAACAGCTTGAATATCCTTTTCATCTGCAGGATGTCTAATATCCACAATAATTACAACCCCACAAAGTTTTTCCCGTTTTTGCAAGTAACTCTCCACAAGTTGCTTCCAATCTAATCTCATTTTATTTGAAACTTTTGCGTATCCATAGCCGGGCAAATCTGCAAAAATAAGTTTATCTTTCTTATCTTTTATGTTAATATACTCAACCTTAAAAAGGTTTATAGCTCGCGTCTTTCCAGGATTCTTACTAATCTGTGCCAGGTTTTTTCTGTTTAACAAAGCATTTATCAATGAAGACTTCCCTACATTAGACCTGCCAATAAAAGCAATCTCTGACAAAGTGGATTTCGGCAGATGACTAAATTGTGTTGCACTCGTAACAAACTCTGAATTAACAATTCTCATTGGGTCTATACACAACAGAATATTTTTCTGATTCCCAGACTTCAATTTCTTTTACCTTGCAATTGGAATTATTGATTTGGGCTGATGCCCTTTCAAAGAGAGTTTTGGCAATCAATTCTGAAGTGGGATTTTGTCTATCAAAACACTTTAATTCATTCAAATATTTATGGTCAAATTCATAAAGGACTTTCTCAAATTGTTTTTTCAAAACTTTAAAATCAATAGTCATTCCAATTTCATTGGTTTTCTTACAAAAAATTCCCAAACGAGCTTTCCAATTATGACCATGAAGATTGGCACATTCGCCTTGATATCCATCCAACCTATGTGCTGCACTAAAATGACTCCAAATATTTATCTCAAGCATTTTTACTCCAAAAAGTATAATATCAAATATTTGATTTTTATTGTCAAAGATTATTGTTCCTTTTCTTGACATAAATTCATATAATTAAAATTTCAATCCAAATCTGGAGGCTGTATGTTAAATCAAAGATTATTAGAAAAAGTTTTGGAAAAGGCTTTATCAAATGGAGCTGATTTTGCTGAAATTTTTGTAGAGGATACTTTTAATTCCTCTATTCAACTTTTAGATAGCCAGATTAAAAAGGCAATTGAAGGAGAGGACTATGGTGCTGGTATCAGAGTATTTTATGGAATTAAAGCTATCTACGCATTTACAAATGACCTTTCTGAGAAATCTCTTCTCTCTGCTGCTGATGCTGTCAGTAATGCCGATATTGGAAAGGGTGATACCGTAACTTTTGACCTGCGAAAAAAAGATTTTGCCTCACCACATAAGATTGAAATTCCTTTTAACTCTATTACAAAAAAAGAAAAAATTGACTTTATACAAAAAGTGGACAAAGTAGCGCGCAACTATTCTGATTTGATCTCCCAGGTAAATATTACTTATACAGAAAAGGAACAAAAAATCCAAATTGCTAACAGCGATGGTTTACTTACTGGTGATACCAGAACTTATGCAAGAATATATGTTTCATCCATTGCAAGTAAAGGAAATGAGATGCAAACAGGTGGAGAAGGCCCTGGCGCACAAAGAGGTTATGAATTCTTCCAAAAACTGAATCCGGAAGAATTAGGGCGGAAAACCGCAGAACAAGCTGTCACAATGATTCTCGCTGATTATGCCCCTTCTGGAAAATTTCCTGTTGTCATTGGAAACGGCTTTGGTGGTGTAATCTTTCATGAAGCTTGCGGACATTCTTTAGAAACTACCAGTGTTGCAAAAGGTGCCTCAGTGTTTGCGGATAAAATGGGCAAACAAATCGCAAATCAATGTGTAACTGCAATTGATGATGGCACAATCCCAAATGCCTGGGGCTCCATAACTATAGATGACGAGGGAAATCCCACACAAAAGACAGTCTTAATTAAAAATGGAATATTGAAATCCTTTATGATAGACCGATTGGGTGGAATAAAAATCGGGATGAAATCAACAGGAAGCGGAAGAAGACAGTCATATAAATTTGCTCCTACCTCCAGAATGAGAAATACTTATATTGCACCCGGAAAAGATGAATTTGATGATATGATTGCTTCAATTGATTTTGGACTTTATGCAAAAAAAATGGGCGGCGGCTCTGTTCAGCCCGGGACTGGAGACTTCAACTTTGCTGTGGCAGAGGGCTATTTGATAGAAAATGGTAAGATAACCAAACCAGTTCGTGGTGCAACTCTGATTGGGAATGGAGCAAAAATTCTTCATAAAATAAGTATGGTCGGAAAAGAACTTAAATTTGCAGAAGGAATGTGTGGCTCCGTAAGTGGAAGTGTTCCAACATGCGTTGGCGAACCCCCAATTAAAGTTGATGAAATAGTTGTCGGTGGAAGAAAATAAATCAGCCACACTTGTCCGACCTCTGGCAGAAAAACACACAAAAATGCACAAAATAATTGAATTTAGAAATATCCAATCTTTTATTATTTTGTGAATCTTTCGTGTATTTTCGTGGCTAAATTTTAAAGGAGAAATAAGATGTTTAAAAAAGAATTTGAGCAAATATTTGATATTGCAAAGAAAAAAAATATCAAAGATATAGATATTCTATTAACAAAAACTAATTCATTTTCCGTGAAAATATTTAAACAGGAAGTTGAAAGCTTTAAATATGCTGATTCAATCGGGCTGGGTGTAAGAGTACTTAAAGATAATTCAGTTGGATACGCATATACTGAAAAACTAAATAAGAATGCCTTTGAAACTATAATCAATAAAGCACGGGAAAATGCTACATATATTGAATCAGATGAAGAAGTTGAATTCAAAAATTATCCTGATGTTGAAAAAAAATTGTATGTCTACTATCCTGAGCTTGAAAAAGTTACTGTTAGCGAGAAGATAAACAAAGCAAAATTATTGGAAGAAAGCGCCCGGAAGTTTAGTAAAAAAATTATTAATGTTCCTTATTCAGAAATAGGAAATGCAAAGTCGTCAACTAAAATAGCTAATTCAAATGGGTTACAAAAAGAGTATACCTCAAACCTGGCTTCCGGTTATGCTGTTTCATTGGCTCGCCAGAAAGATGAAACGAAATCTGGATTTTTCTACAAATTTTCTCATGATTTTAATCAAATTGATTCTGAAGTCATTGGAAATGAATCTGCAAAAAGGGCATTAGAACTTCTTGAAGCAAGAGAGATTAAATCTGGTAAGTATCCTATCATCTTCAATAATGAAATGGCTGCAACCGTTCTTGATACTTTTTGTGGCATCTTCTCAGCTAAATCAGTTCAAGAAGGCAGGTCTTTACTGAAAGGAAAATTGAATACAAAAATTGCTAATAACATTGTATCAATCATTGACGATGCCTTGCTTGATATTGGTTTTTCTACCAGACCTTTTGATGATGAGGGATATCCTTCACAAACCACGAATCTAATCTCTAAAGGTATTTTGCAATCCTATCTTCATAATACCATTACGGCAAAAAAGGATAAAACCAAATCTACAGGTAATGCCAGCCGTTCTTACAAAAGCACAATGAATGTTTCTCCATCTAATTTATTTATCCCAAATAGTAAAACCCCAGCAGATGATTTATACAAGTTTTTCCCTCGCTCAATTGAAATTGTTCAACTTTCTGGTATGCATAGTGGTTGCAATCCTATTTCCGGAGATTTCTCTATGGGCGCTCAGGGATTCTACTGGGAAAATGGTCAAAGAAAATATCCCATACACAATTTTACAGTTTCAGGAAATTTCCTTCAACTACTTCAAGATATTATTGCTATTGGCGATAATCTCAAATTTAACTTCTCATCTATCGGAGCACCGTCTATCTTAGTAGAAAAACTGAATATAAGCGGATAATCTAAGTTAATATCAAAATAGCTAATTCACCCCGTTAAATTACCACGATTTGCTTACTTCTACTCTAAATAGGAACTTATCTAACGGGGTAAATTTTTCATTTAGACATTCTATATTTAATTATGAAAGTAGGATTTTTACAATTTTACCCGAAGCTGTTTTGTGAGAAATACAATCTTGAAAAAATCAACTCAATGTTGAAAGGATGTAAGACAGATTTGGTGGTTCTTCCTGAACTTGCTACGAGTGGCTATCTTTTCACAAATCAAAGGGAAATGGAACCGCTATCTGCACCTGCAAAATCAGGCAGAATCGCTGACTTCTTTAGAAACCTTTCAGCAAGAGAAAATTGTGGTATAGTAAGTGGTTTTTTGGAAAAAAAAGCTGATAGTTTTTACAATTCACAAATGTTCGTTCAACCGAATGGAAAGATTGAAATATATCGGAAGACCCATTTATTTTTTGATGAAAAAGAACTTTTCAAACCGGGCGATACTGGATTTAATGTTTTTGAATTTAATGGAACAAAACTTGGCTTGATGATATGTTTTGATTGGATTTTTCCTGAATCGGCTCGTACTCTTACCTTGAAAGGGACAGAAATCATCTGTCATTCTGCTAACTTAGTTTTGCCTTTCTGCCAGAAAGCAATGATTACTCGCTCTATTGAAAACCGTGTTTTTACAATTACTGCTAATCGTATTGGAACTGAAAAGAATGCGGGGCAGGAACTTACCTTTACTGGAATGAGCCAGATAACCTCACCTAAAGGAGAAATTTTAGCTCAGGCAACTGAAGATGAAGAAATCCTGAAAGTAGTGGAAATCAATCCTACAAATGCAAGAGATAAGTTTGTTACTGAAAAGAATGATATTTTTGCTGATAGAAGAAGAGAGTTTTACGAGATATAAAACTTATAATTCATGAGCTTATTAACCTTATTCCTTAGATTTTTGCTTAAGCCAGTCAATTATCAATTGCCCACCTACACTTACATTTTCTGGAGGATTTTCCTTTATGAGAACAACAATAACTTCCTCAGGTAAATTATAAGCTTTTACTGCAGCTTTTGTTATCTCTTTGGTAAAAGTCTGCGTTTTGTATCTAATTCTTTGATTAGTGGTCCTTCTACAGTAATATTTGGCATTTCTTGCCTTCCTTATTAAAATTTCAATATATTTAAGAATACCACTTTTGCTTAAAGATCTCTTTCCCTTTTACTCTTTTTCTATCCATTTCTATTCTTATTGTGTAATATTTCCCGCAATTATTGAATTATATGACCGTTTTACATTTCAATAAAGTAAAGTTAGAGCTAACTTTCCAGATCTTTTCTCATTTTATCAAACTCTTCTTTTGTGATTTCTCCTTTTGCATATCGCTTCTTTAAAATATCTAAAGCAGTATCTTTGAATGAGATATCATCTCTCTTTGATTTTGTGCTTTTAATAATGAAATAAACAATCAATCCTAATATAATTAAAAACAATATTCTCATAAAAATCCCTCCATATAAAAAATAAAAAGGATAATTTCTACTCCACATATACCAATCATTAATACAACCAGAACATAATACAATGGGCAAAAATAGAAATATTTTACCAAGTATATTTAATCTTCTCATAAGTTTGTTCCTTTCTATATTTCAAACATAAATACATTTCCTATTAAGAATTCACTCACACTAATTATTTTTAATATCTATCATATTTAGGCTAACGGTTTGCGTGTTTGCGAAGTTCCCCGAAGGAGCATTTGGGTGAGCGAAGCGAACCGCAAACACGCTGTTAGGCGAAGCCGCCGCATACCTCATATCCATGAATATGGTAATAATTCTTCTAACTTTACAATTTTATTTTCATCAATGATTATTTTTGTTTCTTTATTATTTTTATTTAACTGTAGCATTAATTCTCTACATCTTCCACAAGGCGGTAATATACCATTTTCACTTATTGCAACTAACATATCAATTTCAGTTTCACGATTCTTAAGCATTTCAGAGATAGCTGAATGCTCTGCACAAAAGCCAATTCCACATGCTAAATCAACACAAATACCAGTATATATATTGCCATTTTTTGTTATTAATGCTGCTGATACTGAACCAGCAGTTAAATAGTTTTCAGATAATCTGAATTCACCTAAATACTTCCTTGCTTCATTTATTAATTTAGTTTTTGTATCCATATATTGAACTCTAATTATAGATTGCGGCGATTTCGCCTAACATCTGTATAAACGAACTATGTCGTCTATGCACCCATTTTTGGTATATAATACGACATATGTCGTTTATTTCTCATTTAGATTCAATCTGTCTAATTAGTACCCATCCGTAAACCCCGTTAGATAAAAATTCTATAGAATGTTTCCAAGATGTTATATATAGTTATCTAACAGGGTAAACTATGCAACTTGAGTTATCCGCCAACTGGCGGATTAGCTGACTTGACTTAAGTTGCTTTTGTCATTCAACTTAACTCAAGTCCATCGGACTTAAGTCAAGCCTCATCCCTTCAAAATTTCACTTTACGAATGGACACTAATATATCCAACCAGATAAATCTCTTCTATAAATTAAAACAGACAACTCGCGGTTCTGTCATCTTCTGAAGCGCAAATCTGAAACCTTCACGACCAAGCCCGGAATTCTTCACCCCACCAAATGGCATTCCATCAATCCAATAGTCAGAGGAATCGTTAATTATTATGCCACCAACATCAATCTCTTTGATTGCCTTGAATGCAGTATTCAAATTATTGGTAAAGATGCCTGCGTGTAATCCATAACTCATACTGTTTGCCTTTCTTATCGCCTCATCTATGTCTCCAATTTGATACAGAATCACAACTGGCCCGAAAACTTCCTCGTGTCCAAGGCAAGTGGTAAAGTCATTTAATAATATTTAAAATGTCCACAAATATTGAGAAACCCGTCTCAATCTTCCCTGCACCAGCACCTTGAATGGTAACCTTCCCTAATAAATCTGTATCAAAAGTAAGTGCATTATTTGCACCACCAACTCCTGTAAGTGGGTCAGATAGAGGTAATTTCACAGGTTTGACAGAAGCGATAATTCTATCTCCTTCAAGTTTAGTGGAGCCAATAAGTTTATATCGCATTCCTTCCTTAGCAGCAGTGTTAACATCTTCTAAAGTGATTTTGCTAATTCCTTCTCGTGGGACATCATCAGGAGTAATATCGCCACCCAAAAGGACATTGCTCAAAATAACCACTTTTGCTAAAGCATCAAATCCTACAACATCAGCGGTTGGGTCTGCTTCTGCATAACCCAGTTCTTGAGCTTTCTTAAGAGCATATTCGTAAGACCAACCCTCATCTTCCATCTTTGTAAGAATATAATTCGTTGTTCCGTTAAGAATTCCTTTCACTTCTGATATCTCACATCCT
Organism: uncultured Candidatus Cloacimonadota bacterium; assembly: GCA_964398885.1. GTDB lineage: Bacteria > Cloacimonadota > Cloacimonadia > JGIOTU-2 > JGIOTU-2 > JAGMCF01. The sequence continues at coordinate 44,911 of CAYNOU010000009.1, forward strand.
GCAAAACACTCACGAGCAAGATTAAAGACAGGTGTTCCGCTCATAACAGTTCCCTCTATTAGAAATTTAACTCCATTATCAGCAGCTAATCGTGAAAGTTTTTTATAATATAGTGCTGCAGGACCTTTATTTGAAGTTGTAACATTCATCCCCTTTTTCAATGCTTCTTCAATATGTGAAGTGGCAGGCTGTCCTGTTTTTATGTCAGTATAAGTCATTTCTGCCATAATGTCAGCATCACACTGCCTGACTGTTTCAATCGCATTTAATCCTCTTATAGCAGAGGGACCGAGTTTATCATAGTCATCCACTTTCCCACCTTTGCCCAAAATATCAAGCATAAGGGAAATATCAATCCCATCTGGGTCAAGTAATGAGCCTTTCATCATATCAGAAATTGCAACAACAGAAATTTCTGAATTTTTGTCTTTAATAATCTGTAGTAAGCCCTGGCCTACCGTTCCGCATCCAATGATTGCAAGTTTTGTTTTTGCCATTTTTTCTTCTCCTTTTTTTATAATTGATTCTTAATACAATTTGAAAGTCGCTTCACTGCCTCTGCTAACTGCTCTTTTGAAGCATAGGAAAAATTTATTCGCATATGGTTTTTGCTGGGATTTTCACCATAAAATACCTCACCTGGAACGAATGCAACCTTAAATTCAATAGCTTCATAAAAGAGTTTGTGTGTATCAATATGTTCAGGAACTGTAACCCAGAGGAAAAGTCCACCTTCTGGCTTTGTCCATGTTACTCCCATTTCTTCTGGAAAACAAGTTTCCATTGTTTCTAAGAAAACATTAAGTTTTTCACGATAATAATTCCTGCATTTTTCAAGATGTGTTTCCATATCCATTTCAGTTAAAAATGCAGTGCACATATCTTGATTATACTTTGGTGTATTAAGTAGATTTCCTTCTTTGATGTTGATCATTTTTTTAATTACATCTTTTGGACCGATATTGAATCCAACTCGTATTCCAGGGCAGAATAACTTTGAAAAAGTATATAATCCAATTACATTACCACCATTTCGCTTTTGATCCAGACCATAAATAGAGGGGATGGTTTCTCCATAATATCGCAAATCACGATACGGACTATCTTCTACAATTGGAATATCATATTCATAACTCAAATCCAAAAGTGCTTCTCTTTTCTCAAGACTCATAGTAATTCCTGAAGGATTCTGAAAATCTGGCACAACATAAATAAATTTTGGACTTTTATTCTTCTTTTTCAATTCCTCAATCTTTTGACGAAAACCTTCAATATTTGGTCCGTCTTCCTCAATGTCAACGCCGACAAATTCAGGTCTTTGCATTTGAAAAGCGACAATTGCTCCGGCAAAAGTGGGACGGTCAATCATAACCACATCACCGGGATTTAGGAAAAGTCGTCCTATCAAATCAAGTCCATGCTGACCAGATGATGTGATAACAATATTTTCTTCTGAAATATGAATATTATCCCTTTTAAGAAATTGAATTACGGCTTGAATAAGACTATGCTCTCCCTTGATATCAGTATATTGAAAAATATTTTCTAAATCTTTATCTAAAAGTTTTTTAGATGCGATTCTCATCTCGTCTTTTAAAAACATTTCCGGAGATGGTAAACCACCTGCTAATGAGATAATTTCCGGGTCGCTCAATAAACTAAATAGTTTTCCAATAGAATATCCACCATATTCCTTCATATTATCAGAAAATTGTGAAATCCAATCTTTTATCATATCTTTTCCTTTCTTTAAAAACCGTTTCATGCCATAGGCAGATCCACCTTTGGTGGAGAAATGGTTAATAATTTATTGACATATTTTTAACCCACAAATGATCCGTCAGCAGACGGAGTAAACATTTGTGGGCTTCTTTACTTCACATTACTGATAAACGGAAGCCCACGATTTTAATCGTGGGTAACAATAACACACAACACCATTAACCATTTCAATGGTTTCCAGAAACAATGATATTATGTTTTTTCATCAACAAATCCCATTCTTCTTGAAATGACATTTTTCGATGATGCTCTTGTTGATTTCTTATATTGTTCAACATCCTTTACAATTGATTCACTAACCGAAAACGCACCATACCCTATCTGCCAAGCAAATTTTATTTTATAAAAATCTTTTTGATTTATCCAATGAGAGGTTTCACCTTTGACATTTTTCATTATATCTTTTATGGATTCATTCTGATTTAAGAGAAACAAGGCGTGTAAGTGATCTTCTGTGCCATTGATAATCCTAACACCGCATTCAGATTCTTCTAACTTTGCTTGTAAATGGTCAACTATCTTTATCCGTTCTTCTTTCTTTAAGAATGGGAATCTATCTTTTGTGCTCCAGACTGCATGTATCCAAATTCTTGTGAGAGAATGTGACATTGTAATTTCTCCTTAAAACCGTTAAAACGGTTATGAATTTTGGATTTTGTTTCTTTTCTTTTCCCACAAATGACCCGGTTAAATATAAAAAAAAATTTAACGGGTTAAAAATTTGTGGGCTTCTTTAAATCATTTCTTCACATTATTCTTTTAGATACCCATAATTTAAATTATGGGTAACAAATATATATAACTCATGTTAATAATCATTTCAATGGTTTCTATTTTTGAAATTTTTTGCATAATCAAGCTCAAATTCTTCTCTATGTTTATTAGCCTCTTCTATACTTTTAAATTTAAATATTCCTTTTGGATAATTTATCGGGGATAATTTATTAGCAAATTCCCAGAGTTCAGCTACTTTTTCATAATATGCTTCATCCGGATGGAAATTCCAGAGGGCTCTTTCTGCTTCCTCAAAAGTTTTGTACTTATAAATCGGCATATAATATCTCTTTCATTTTTATCTTATTCAGAATCTTTCTTTCTTTTTATAAGTTCCTTCAAGAATATTGCATCACCTTTATCTTTATATCGTAAAGTATCTTTCTTTAGTTTATATAATGTTTCCGGAGTTGCAATCTTAATTTTAATCCCTTGAAATTCTATAATTTCAAATTCCAGATCTTCAAATCCAAAAACCTTACCTATATGTGTAATAATATCAATATTAAAGCCACCTGGAGTTCCATATCTAATAACTGGATATTTTTTCAACTCATTCAAATTAATTTCTTCAATTGAGGAATCATTAAAAACACAATATAACGCATCGCGAAGTTTTTTAATATTCTTTGGAATCATTTTTACAAAAATGTCTATGTCTCTGGTCAATCTTTCAATGCCGTGAAGGATTACAGCAACACCTCCAATTAGAATATACTCAACATTATATTCATCAAGAACTTTCAGAACTTTAATGAATTCTTTAAATTGATTTAACATAATTTATTTTAGAATCTTGCGAAAGTTTTGCTTGTCAGCCTACTGGCAGTAACTTTCGCAAATGTATGAGTAAACATTTGTGGACTTCTTTTAATCATTTCTTCACATCATTCTTTTAGAAGCCCATAATTTTAATTATGGGTAATGAATAAACCAAATCATAATCATGAACCATTTTAATGGTTTTTCTTAGTTTGAAACTATTAAAACGGTTAATCATTTATTGGCGAATTTTTAACTTTGAATCATATCATTAATTTTTTTGAGAAACCCACAGTTTCATCCCCGATCTAATCGGGGAGTGGGTAATGAATAAACCAAACTCACATTATGAACCATTTCAATGGTTTCCCTTCACAATTATATTATGTTTTTTTAACAACAATTCCCATTCTTCTTGAAATGACATTTTTTTGTGATGTTCTTTTTGATTTCTTATGTAATTTTCTACATCTGTTACAATTGACTCACTAACCGAAAACGCACCATATCCTATCTGCCAAGCAAATTTTATTTTATAAAAATATTTTTGATTTATCCAATGAGAGGTTTCACCTTTGACATTTTTTATAATACCTTTTATTGATCTATTTTGATTTAATAAAAATAATGTGTGTAAATGATTTTCAGTTCCGTTAATAATTCTAATACCGCAATCTAATTCTTCATATTTTTCTTTTAGATGATTAATTATTTCCTTTCTTATTTCTTCCTTCATATAAGGAAATCTGTCTTTTGTGCTCCATATAGCATGTATCCAAATTCTTGTAAGAGAATGTGACATTATTAATTCTCCTTTAGAAACCGTTGAAACGGTAATGATATTTTCGGTTTCCTTTATTATCCCACAAATAATCAGTCAGTAGACGGAGTAAACATTTGTGGGCTTCTTTTAATCATTTCTTCACATCATTCTTTTATAATCCCATAATTTTAATATTGGTAAAATAGAACAAATCAACCATTTTAATGAAATATTAATAAAATCCCTTTCCGTGAATTTATTTACTAATTCAACACTATATAACAAATTTAACAAATTCAACCAATTTCCGCCAGAGGCGGATCCGCCTTTGGCGGACAACTAATTCAACTAATACGAACTTCCCCCAAAATTCGTTTTAATACCTCTTTTCATGAATTCTTTACCATCTTTAGTAGCACGCAAGGCTTTATAGAAAATAACATCGCCAATTTTTTCTGCATTTGCATCTCGCTCATCTTCAGGAAGGAAATATGTTTCCATTGTATCCATTTCTCTACTGGTGCCATCGCTTTCATATTTGAAGGTCATATCAGTTCCACTTTCCAGAACCTTGAATGCATTATCAGTCCAATTGAAACCTTCCATCCCAAGGTCTGGATTTATGTAAATATGAGCACACAGGCTGACACCTTTAATACCACTAATCTTTAATTCTTTTGCACACTGAATAAAATTCTCAGCATTCACCCCATTTCCAATATTGATTTCATAAAGTGGACAAG
>CAYNOU010000010.1:0-1146 GCA_964398885.1 uncultured Candidatus Cloacimonadota bacterium
GGAGATGGATATGATATAAGCCACTAACTGACACTAACTATCACGAACTGATTTTAGATATTGATAAAAAAGTTTGTGTTAGTTCGTGCCTGCCCTGTGAAATAATCCCGATATGTCGGGATTCCTTCTTTGAAGAATTTCACAGGGTAAATTCATGGTAAAATATTCATAGGAGCTATCATGAAAGAAAGAAGTCTTTCAAATATCAAAATTTTACTCACCTTGTTTATATTTCTTTTCTCTCTTTCTGCGTGCTTAGAAATTCACATCGATGGTGAATCTTTTAAGGATAGTGATAAAGTAAGAGTCAAAGGAGTTCTATTAGAGCACAAAAGAACCATCCAGATTAAAGATGCAAAAAATTATGAAAAGTTTACTGCTGATGTGCATCACGGAAATATTGAACTTGCTGGAGGAAGTATATACGATTTAGAGGTTGAAATTTACGAAAAAACTCCTGATGATGTCACTCTGATTTTAGACGATGGTAATCTTACTTGTAAAACCAAATCTGGCGTACCTTTTGCTATTGGAAGTATTAAAGGAACTGTACCTAATGATATTGACCTTTCAATAGATTCTGGTGCTGGTAACTTTCAGCTAAATGATTTTACTGGCAATAATGTGGACTTTGATTCAGGCGCGGGAAATGTAAAATTTGAAAACTGCAAAGTAAAGAATCTAACAGGTGATACAGGTGCAGGAAATGTAAAAATATCAAACTTAAGAGCGGAAAATATTGATATTGATACAGGTGCTGGAAATATAAGGCTGACTGATGTAATATCAAGAAGTATTGACTGTGATACTGGAGTCGGAAATATTTCTGCTACTGATTGTGCTGCTCACAATGCCTATCTTGATACAGGTATTGGAAATGTTTCAATTTCAGATTGCCAATTCAAAGAGAAAGACATTTCAACTGGACTCGGTAAAATAAGAGGTAGAAAAGAGAAATCTGAAGAATCTAAGGGTAAAGAAGTTTATTAGAAAATGACTTATGTCCTTTTTATGTTTTAGATTCGGGTTCAGAAATTAGCCATTGCGAATCCGCCCCGCCTTCCATCCCGATTTCATCGGGACGGCGGACAGGCAGCTGGCGGACATTCGTAAGTGAAGTTATTATTGATCTAACACTCCCGATAT
>CAYNOU010000010.1:1246-48917 GCA_964398885.1 uncultured Candidatus Cloacimonadota bacterium
TCGGGATAATGGTGTTTTGCTGACAGAAATACAGGATTACAAATCCTGTATGATCGCTCGTAAAATAGCAAAATTATTTAATTTTCATTCCTGAATAGTTAAACCTTCTCCACAAAAATATAATTAATTGAGATATGCAAAATTGAATATTTTTATTTTTTGTGTGTCATTCTGAACGAAGTGAAGAATCTCTAACTTACTTTCATATTGTCCATTATGAGATTCTTCGTTTTACTAAAAATGACAAGTTTAGGGTAAAATTTCCTAAATTTGTCTATCTTGCATAACTCATATATAATTAAAATATAGTGGATAAATAAAACTTGCCAAAAAAACACTCTTATAATTTAATGATACAAAATAGAGAGGTGCCTAATAGAATATGTTAATTGTTTTATTTTTTAGCCGACAAACCCTCTTCCTGATTTCTGAGCTCCCCGAGCAAATCGGGGACCAGGAACGGGCTTAATCGGGGATAATTGAGGACTACTCCAAATAACAGCTTTGTAATTATGTTATCTGCACTATCCCAAAAAATAACTTCACTCATCATTGCTGCTGGCTCTTTGCTCCTTTCCTCTGTAACAGGAACTGATGCGGGTTTCTCCGATGTAAAAATTGTTGCAGAAGACAACCAGATTGTTTGCTATGCCAGTCTGACAAATTGTTATAGCAAAGACCTGGATAAAATCTTCCTCTCAGGTCAAGATATAAAAATAAACTTTACTGTCCAAACTTTTGAACAGAGAAAAAAGAAACCAATCTACGAAAAGAAGTTCTACCACAAGATTAAATACGACCTTGTTGATGAATACTTTGAAGTCTTTCTCTCTGAAAAAAAAGACAATTTTATTACTAATAGCCTTAAAGAAGCAAAAGATAAATTAGCAAGAATTGAAAATGTTGAAACTGTAAACTTGGACTTATTAAAATTTGGCAAAAAATATTACATCAAACTCATTGCTACAATGCAACCTATCTTTTTTGATGCCATTAAAAAAAATATAGATTTGATGATTTATTGGAATAATAAAAAGGCAACCTTCTCATCAGAAATATTTGAAAAATCCGTTTTTTAACTATGAAACTACCTCTACCATCATTCAAAATACAAATTCTTCTTATAGTGCTTTTCCTACTCCTAATTTCAACAATTTTTACCAGAAGTTTCTTTATTGATGAATTCAAACGGTATAGGAACGATATCAACTCGCTTGAACTTGAACAAAAGACTCACAATCTTTATCATGCGCATCAGAATACTCTGCAAAAACAAGAAATTGAACCTCTGCTTTCTGACATTAAACAAATTGATTTAGCCACGGACCTCTTTGAGAAAGAAATAACATTATATTCAACTTTCATTACTATTTTTATAATCGTAATCGTTTTCGTCGTTTTTATAATATTTCTTAATATGCTTACAAGACCCCTTTCCCGACTGCAAGCAGCCATACGAAAAGTTGCAAAAGGAGATTTGAGTGTTAGAGTTAAAGAGGCAAAACTTTCACCAATAAATGACCTGATTATATCTTTCAATAAAATGACAGATGAATTAGAAGCAAGCCGTGATAAACTTATCCAGGCAGAGAAAGACTTAATGTGGCGAGAAATGGCTCAGGTTATGGCTCATGAAATTAAAAATCCACTCACTCCACTCCGATTATCTGCTCAAAGACTTGAACAAAAATATTATAATAAAAGTTCAAACTTTGATAAAGTTTTCACAGATTCACTTGAAATTATAAATGAAGAAATAGATAATCTCCAAACTTTAGTGCAGGAATTCTCAAAGTTTGCCCGAATGCCTTCAGCTAATTATACTAAATATAACCTGAACGACCAAATTAAAGAGATTGTAAAACCTTATGAAAATCAGGTTGATGTTCAAATAAATTTACAAGAAAATATGCCTGTTTTTTATGGCGATAAGATGCAGATGAAACAGGTTTTTGTAAATCTTATTCAAAATGCTTTGCAGTCTATAAAAGAAAATGGAAAAATTTCAATAACTACAAAATATGAACCTTCAAAATTCATTATATCAGTAGAAGATAACGGAGAAGGAATACAGGATGAGGATATTAATAAAATTTTCAGACCATATTTTACAAAAAGAGAAAAAGGGACAGGACTGGGGCTTGCTATCGTGAAAAGGATTGTCAGCCAACATAATGGCAGAATTGAGGTGAAAAGTGAGAAAGGTAAAGGCACAAAATTCACGATAGTTCTTACATATAAATCCATCAATATCCAAAACTCATTAGATGCTTAAAAATATAATTTGGAGTCCTTTTCTCCAGAAAAGGACTATTCCCAATTCAAAAACTGAAATCTAATTACAAAATTTCTATTATAGAAAGAACCTTGAATGAAAAAGTACTTATTACTTTTAATTATCGTTATCTTATCAGCCTCTTTATATGGGCTTACAATCCCATTTTCAGAAGACGAAATAAAAACTGAAAGCAATCACTTATCGCAGTTTGTCCGTGTTAGTCCTGATGACTCACTCGCCTGTCCTCTTGCAACCGATGTCTGGCTCTGGCATAATGGTAAGAATCTATATGTTCTATGGGAAGCAGAAATTGATGAGAAATTTGAAAAAGGAACTTTTGCTGCAAATGACACCTGGATAGATGCAGATCTCCTCCGCTTCCAAATTATTACAGATATAAAGAATTATTATGCTTATATGTATTTTGCCTATCCTTTGGGGAGCAAAAATGACGGAATTCGTAAATCAGATATGGATATTGATTCTGATTGGAATAGTTCCTATGAATATGAAAATGATATTTCTGACAATCTCTGGAAATGCTTGATGACAATCCCTTTTAAGGATTTGCGTTTTTGTGGAAATCCTCCATACAATTGGAAGATTATCCTTACTCGCTTTCAATATGAAAATGACTTTTATTATTCCATTCCTTATCTGAATACAAAAATGAAAAAGGATTATTTCAGAAAAGCAAAGGATATTACCATAAAAGAGGATATCACCAAAAGTAGAAATTATCGTTTCAGACCATATTTAATAACAAAGTATAATATGATAGAGAAGACTGCTTCATTTGACCCTGATAATATTGGATTGGATTTCTCTTTCAATCCAAGTTTCTCTACAAAAGTAAAATTGAGTATAAACCCAGATTATTCTGATATTCCAATGGATACCGAAGAGGATATTTATAATATGCGATACGCACCCACCTATGAGGAAAATCGCTATTTTTTCATTGAAGATCTGAATGTTTTTGGAGTAGGAAGCGATGATAGCAGTGAAAAGGTCTTTTATTCTAGACATATTATGCAACCAAGATACGCTTTCAAAATTACTGGCAATGCAGAACACTATTCGTATGGTTTCCTTTCTGCTTTAGATAAGAAGATAACAACAAATGGAGAGATTACAAATCCTGATGATTTATACAATATGGCAGCATATAAACAAAAAGGTGAAAATCTAAATATCCAATTTACTCTTTTAAACCGAATGAATAAAGATTATCATAATGAAGTTCTTCATATTCACCCAAACTGGGAATTTATCAAAAATCATTCATTTTGGGTAAAAGTAAATCTTTCCTTAAAAGAATTGCAAGGTGAAACTAATAAAGGTTATTATGGACTTTTTGGCTATAATAGACAAAAAGGTGATATTGGTTGGTCAACTTGTTTTGCCAAAGTTAGCAAAAACTATGCACCGGATATGGGCTGGATAAATGTAACTGATTTATATGCATATAACTTAAACGCCTGGCAAAATAGCGAGCCCAATAAGAAATATCTTAAAGAATATGGCTGGTCATTCTGGTGGCATAAAGCAATGGAAAATAAGACTGATAATTTGATTGAACATAATGGCGGAGTAAATTTCTGGTTTGATACACCACAAAAAATAAATTGCTGGACTAATTATAATATTGGCAAAGAGAGTTATGAAAACGAAATCTATAACTGGCATCAATTTTCTGCTGGTGGTTCATGGTATAGACTTAATTGGTTAGGTTGTAGCTTCTCTATAGGAAAATGGAAGTCTCTGGTCTACGACTTGAACAGAACCTATAACAGCACTGGACTTGATTTTGGTTTAGAAGGAGACATCAGCAAATATGCTTCATATAGCCTAAATCTCTCCAAAAGAATCTATTATGATTTCCCTAAAAATGCAGATTCATTAGGATTGGATGACGATTATTGGATTGGTAATGGAAGTTTAAATATAAATCTTTCCAATACATTATCTTGTATGAATGGTTTACGTTTTAATGATTATAGTTCTGGCAATCAAACTATGCATCTTGGCTTCTTTTCTAATTTCCGATGGGAATTCAAACCAGACTGTAATTTGTATTTGGGTTATAAAACCGTATCTGATGAAATTGATAATAAAGTAGAAACTGGGTATAAGCAAACCTATATGAAGATTAGTTATACTTTTTAGTGAACTAGTAAATTGGTAAATTGGTTAATTTTAGTAATAGCATGAAACATACATGTCCCCGATCCGTTCAGGCTCGACCTGACCGAGACTAATACATCGGGGACGCAAAGGAGCATGAAAATTTAAGATGGTTTGGAGTCGGCAAGTCTCTTGCCGAATTCAGCCGAGAGACCTCCCAATTAAATTGGGAGCTACTCCATACAAATATAAAAGCTATTTACATATGAAAAATAACAATAACTAAAAACAGATGTTCACAAAAAAGTATTTCCTATTTTTCCTGTGTTTATCAGCTTCACCCCGTTAAATAACTTAAAATAAACTCCAGAGGATTAGTAAAATGGTTCTATTTAACGGGGCAAATCAGTGTTCTTCAGCGTGGAATTAAGAAGGTAAAAATGAACATATTAGTAGTTGACGACGAAAAAAATATTCGCCGAACACTTTCAAATATTTTAGAAGACGAGCATTATCAAGTCATTACAGCTGAAAGTGGCGAAATTGCATTAAATATCTTATCAAACGAAATTATTGATTTAATGCTTCTTGATGTGAAACTTCCGGGAATGGACGGCATAGAAGTTCTTAAAAAAATAAAAAAGAATTATCCAAATTTAGATGTGATAATGATTTCCGGGCATAGCACAATAAAGATTGCTGTTCAGGCAGTAAAAATTGGAGCTTATGATTTTCTTGAGAAGCCCTTATCCCTTCCTAAAATTATTATCTCTGCCAAAAATATCGCAGAAAAAAGAAAACTGTATCAAAAATTTCAGCAAGAATCCAGAGATTTAGAATCGCAATATCGTATGATTGGCACCTCACCTGAATTTAATAAAATACGAGATATGATTAACAAAGTTAGTGCCACTGACAGTAAAGTTCTAATCAGAGGTGAAAGTGGAACTGGCAAGGAATTAGTTGCCTTTGCAATTCACAACCAAAGTGCAAGAAGAACCGGACCATTTGTGAAATTCAACTCTGCTGCGATTCCGAATGAACTTGTAGAGAGCGAACTATTTGGACACGAGAAAGGAGCATTTACTGGTGCAGAAAAGCTTAAACTCGGCAAACTTGAAATGGCAGACGAAGGCACTCTGTTTTTAGATGAAATTGGTGATATGAATCTAAATGCTCAAGCAAAAATTCTGCGAGTAATACAAGAAGGTAAATTTGAACATATTGGCAGCAATAAAACAATTGATATTGATGTAAGGGTGATTGCTGCTACAAATAAAAATTTAGAAAATATGATTGAAACTGGTGAATTCCGCGAAGACCTGTTTTATAGATTGAATGTAATTCCAGTTATAATTCCACCATTAAGAGAAAGAAAATCTGATATTCCGATTTTATTAAATTATTATCTTGACTATTTTGCAGCAGAGCTAAAAGTTCATCCAAAAAAGCTTTCAAGCTCAGCAATGAAAATCTTGCAGAATTATAGTTTTCCAGGAAATATTAGAGAATTAAAAAATTTGGTTGAAAGACTATACATACTTACAGGTGAAAATACTATAACAGAAGAGGATATAAAACCGCATATTATTAATTACAATGAAAAAGACACAGAACTTGATTTTCTTAAAACCAAAACATATTCTAAAGCAAGAGCTGAATTTGAAACTTTTTATTTAAAAAACCAATTAGAAAAATTCAATTGGAATATAAGCACAACTGCTGAAAAATTATCACTTCAGCAATCAAATCTATCACGAAAAATAAAAGAATTAGGAATTAAAAAAGATTAATTCATTTTTTTATGTAGAGATCTTTTAATAGTTAAATCTAATTTTCTTAAAATACTAATATGGCAAGAAAAATATCAAGAGAAAATGTATTAACAACACCTCAATTAGATAAAATTATTCATGATGGTTTTTACTTTCTTTCCATAAACAAGAATGCTATTAACAATCTGAATGTGTTTCCTGTGCCTGATGGTGATACCGGTTTGAATATGTATCTTACACTTCAAAGCCCTTTAAATTCTCTAAAAAAATATAATCTGAAAAAACTTTCTATAACTCAATATCTTCAGATATTTGCAAATAGTGCAATTCTCAATAGTAGGGGTTGTTCTGGAGTTATTTTAGCACTCTTTATTAAAGGCATAACAGAAAAACTTCAGACCATAAAAAATTCAAATGATATACTTAACAGCGATGTGGCTTCAGCTTTAAAAAATGCCTATGGATTAGCTTATAGGGAAACAACTAATCCCAAAGAAGGCACAATCCTTACAATGATGAGAGTGTTTTCGGATTCCTTTTCTAATCTTTCTTCCGATGGCAAAAACCCAATTGGTATTATTAAAACCATACTACCTATCTTAGAAGATACATTAAGTAAAACCCCTGAAATGTTGCCAATTCTGAAAAAAGCAGGAGTTGTTGACTCTGGTGCATTAGGTTTTCTTATAATTCTAAAAGGAATGTTTATTGGTATGGAGTATAATGGGACTATAATTAAACCGCTTGCAAATATCTCAAGTATCCTTATGATAAATAGATACATAAAATCAATCCTTCTGAAAAATAAACATAGAAAAAAAAGTAACATCGTCAAAACCATACTTATGAGTTTTCCCACCAAAAACATCAATAACTTATCACTTGCCAATATATTGAAGCAAGTTAATAAACTTCCGCAAAAAGACGATAGAGCAATCAAACAAAATATTGTGCAAAAAAGTAATGCTCTATCAAATTCATGGAATCCAGATTTAGTTTATAGATATTGCACAGAATTTATCCTGGTATCCGATAAAATTACTAAGAATAATTTACAGAGAAAATTAGAAAATATTGGTGATAGCCTTATTATTATTCAAGATAGAAATCACTATAAAATTCATATCCATACAAATAAACCAAAAGTCTTACTAAAACAGTGTTCTGATTACGGAGAAATCTCCTCAACAAAAATTGATGATATGAAAAAACAACATCATAATCTAATATCTGAAGATAAAGCTTATTATATTAAAGATAAAGCAGTGCTGATTATCGTAAATGGTGATGGCTTTGCAAAAATATTAACAGGGCTGGGAGCAACCGATATCCTTAACTATGGTAAAACTAAACCATCAGTTAATCATATACAAAATGCCTTATTGAAAACACGAGCAAAAAATGTTATCATTGCTTGTGATGACAAAGATATTTTACCTTCCGTTAAATCAGCTATAACATTCGCTAAAAACAATGTTGAACTCATTGAAACAAAGGATATTATACAAACCATAAGTATGATGTATAATTATTCAAATACAATTGATATTATTAATAATGCAAAAATAATGAGAAGTAATCTTAATAATATCAAATATTGTAAAATTGCTCGTGCAACAAGAAATTTTGAAGAAAATGACTTCTTTGTTAATAAGGGTGATTATTTTACAATCTATCAAAAGAAAATCGTTCTTTCAGAAACAAAAATTATTGATGCAATTATTCAATCTATTAATAAGATAAAGCAGGATGAATCTTTGATAACTTTGTATAAAGGTAAAATTAAAATAATTGATAATAATTTTTTACCTATTTTAAAATCAAAATTTGAGGATATTGAATTTGAAAAATATTATGGGGGGCAGAATAGATATCATTATTATATTACATTTGAGTAGGTGCTTCTCTATGAAATTACCATAGCAACGGAAATTAATTTAAAATGATTCTATTGGGCAATCAACCACAATTGCTGGTAATTAGGTAGGTTAAATAAATTTATGAATACAAGACAGAATAAAACCGTGGCGAAAAAAGATTTCTTCCAGAGATATAACCAGTTGGTTGATTCTATTGGACAATTATTGAAGGAGTCACGAAAGCAGGTTGCAAAAACTATCAATACCATTTTGGTCAAAACTTATTGGGAAATAGGAAAAAGAATTGTGGAATATGAACAAAAGGGTAAAGAAAGAGCGGATTATGGAATCCAGTTAATAAGGAGATTATCCAAGGATTTGAAATTAAAATACGGTAGAGGATTTAGTAGAAGTAATCTTCAATATATGAGATTGCTTTATATAGAATACCCGAAATGCCAGACACTGTCTGGCAAATTATCATGGAGTCATTGTGTAGAACTTTTAGGTGTATCAGATGATTTAGCAAAAAGCTTTTATGAAAAACAGTGTATCAAAGAAAATTGGTCAGTAAGAGAGCTTAAAAGGCAGATAAACTCTATGCTTTTTGAAAGAATCGCTTTAAGTAAAGACAAAAAGAGTGTGCTGGAACTTGCTACAAAAGGACAGATTATAGAAAAAGAACAGGATATTATAAAAGACCCGTATATACTAGAATTTTTGAAAATTCCAGAAACCCATAAATACACTGAAAGAGAACTTGAACAGAGAATTATTGATAATTTACAAATGTTTTTGTTAGAACTTGGGAGATGTAATATTAAATTTTATAAAAGAGAATATTTATAATGAATCTATACAAAGAACTACAATCAAAGGTTGTTAAGTGGAGAAAATCAAATTATAAATCAGAATATCCTATTATATCTGAAATACTTAATTTCAATCTACATTCTGAAACAAGAAATTGGCGATTAAGAAAAGCACAACTTGAAGCATTTGAGACTTACTGGTATTTAAGGTTAGTGGAGAAAATACCTCATATTTTTAATTTGTATAAAAGATTATACAATGAGCCTGTAGAACTTTTTAAAGCTCTTAATATCTCTATTTCTCAAGAAGACTTAATAAAAATTATGAGCAAAGGAGGAATAGATTCAATATTTGAAAAAATAAAAAATGATGATGACTTCGTTAAGAAATATAGATTGGATGCTCTGAGAGAAACAATGAATTTAAGTTATCCCAGCTATATCTTAGCACTGGCAATGGGAGCAGGTAAAACTATCTTAATTGGGACGATTATTGCTTCTGAATTTGCAATGGCACTTGAATATCCTGAAAATAAAAATTTTGTTAAGAATGCTTTAGTTTTCGCTCCTGGTAAAACTATATTAGGAGCATTAAAAGAACTCTCTGATGTTCCTTATGAAAAAATTCTTCCTGCACGTTTATATAAAGAATTTATCACATCATTGAAACTGACTTACACTCGTGATGGAGAAAAGGATATTCCGATAATTAAAAAAAGTAGTTTTAATATTATTGTTACAAATACAGAAAAGATAAGAATTAGAAAGGAAGATATAAAAGGTAATCTATTTTCAAGAGGTGAATTTGCAACAGAGGATAGAAAAGAGTTTATAGCTAATCAAAGACTTCAAACAATAGCATCACTGCCAAATCTTGCAATATTTTCAGATGAGGCTCACCATACTTATGGGAATGCTTTAATAGGTAAATGGGTAAGAGATAAAGAAACAGGAGAAAAGATTTTTAAGCCGGGAGTATTGAAAAGAGTAAGACAAACAGTTGATTATCTTGCGGATAAGACAAATGTATTGGTGGTAGTAAATACAACAGGTACACCATACTATAAAAGACAAATTTTAAAAGATGTAATTTATTGGTATGGATTATCACAAGGAATTGAAGATGGAATATTGAAAGATGTAAAAGGTAATATTGTTGCTTATCCAGATGTTACAGATGAACAATTTATTAAAGATTTAATTATTGACTTTTTCAAAAATTATAAAGATGTTAAAATTTATGATGGTTCACCTTCTAAACTTGCTATCTATTTTCCCCAAATTGATGACTTACAAAATGCTAAACCTATAGTAGAAAAGACGCTACTTGAAATTGGACAAGACCCCTCAATTGTTTTAGAAGTGCATAATGAATCAAGAGATGAAATAAAAGATTTGTTTGACAATAGAATTAACGACCCATCTATAACTTATCGTGTTTTTCTTCTTGTTAATAAAGGGACTGAAGGATGGAATTGTCTTTCTCTGTTTTCAACTGCTTTAGCAAGAGAGTTAAAAGCAAGTAATAATTTTTGTCTTCAAGCAGCATCACGATGTTTAAGACAAATTCGTGAGAACACTCATAAAGCTAAAATATATCTGTCAAAGAAAAATGTAAAAATTTTGGATTCACAACTTAAAGAAACCTTTGGCGAAACTTTACAGGAATTAAACTCGGCTTCTCAGAATATAATAAAAAGCAGATTAGTTTTAAAAAAGACAGAAATTCCTGATATATTACTTAAAAAGAAAATAAGAAAAGTTATTCCAATTGAAAAGAAAATCAACATAGATAAATTAGAAATTCTCCAAAGGATCCTTCGAAAAAAACCAGAAATATCAACAGCGATACCTAAAAAAATAATCTATGACTTAAAAGATATTCCTGACAGAAAAGGTGTGTTGATAATACAAAAAGATGAGAAACTCATTATAGAGGAAGATTTTATTGATATTTATAATTTTGCAGTTGAAATATCATCCCTGTATAGATTACCGCTTATGGAAGTATATAAAAAATTAAAGAGTTTATATCCTGATAAAGAAATATCTGAAAATAATGCTCATGAAATTAAAAAACAGGTTGAAGAAAAGATAAGGAATTATAAAATTGTAGAAGAAGAAGTTGAGCAAGCATTGGCGCTTGTAAAGACTGCTGGTTTCAGTAAGGAAGATGGGGATTATATAACAGAAATAATATATCACAAAGATAAAGAACATTTGCTTAAAAAGTATGAGGAATTCAAGAAATTAAATAAAAGAAATTTTGGGTTTCATTATAACCCTTATAAATTTGATTCTAATCCTGAAAAAGAATTTTTTATATGGCTTCTTACAACTTTAAATGAAGACCCAGCAGATGTTGAGGATATTTACTTTACTGGTGGAATTAATGACCCTCAGAAGACTGATTTTCTCTTTGAATACAGGGGTAAAGACGGTAATTACCATAACTACTCACCTGATTTTTTGATAAGAAAGAAAAATGGTAAAATGCTGATTATTGAGATAAAAGGTGAACCATTTAAAGACGAAGCAAAAGAAAAAGAGATGAAAAAAATAGAAAACTTGAATAAGAAAAAACTAAAGTATGAAATCTTGGAAACCGAAGGTAATCAACTCGCCTTTGGGTGGGTTGAAAAAGTTAGAGAAGCGATATATTCACCCCGTGAGATAGATAGCGACATCTCGCAGGGTTCACCGCATAAGATATACTGATTTATCTCACGAGGTAAATACGGAAAAGTCAAATAAGTTATCCATTACCAAAAAGCAACATCAAGATTACAAAAACTCACTTTCTGAAATTGTCTATAGAATTGAGGAAAGCAAACACAAAGCAATTACAACTGTTAATAAAGTCCTTATTGAACTTTATCGGTTTATTGGCAAAGCAATTGTGCGACTTCAAGAAGATACCAAATGGGGAGATGGTGTGGTAGAAAAACTCTCGCAGGATTTAAGGATGAAATATCCTGAACAGAGAGGATTCTCTGTACAGAATTTGTGGTATATGAAAAAATTTTATCTAATTTATCGTGGTAAACCAATTCTCCAGACACTGTCTGGAGAATTATGTTGGTCAAACAATGTGCTTATATTAGATAAAACGGAGACAATGGAAGAGAAAGAATTTTATCTTAAAATGTCTATTAAAGAAAGATGGTCATATAGAGAATTGCGTCGGCAGATTGACTCTGCTTATTTTGAAAGATTTGTGCTATCTAAAAACACAAAAAACCTTATAAAATTAGAAAGAGACAAGTTAAACATACCTATACACGATATTCACAGACATCTAAAAGACGAATATGTTTTAGAATTTTTAGACCTTTCAGAAACTTTTTCCGAGAAAGAACTTCGCAAAGCAATACTTAACAATCTTAGAGATTTTTTCCTGGAATTTGGCAAAAATTTATCTTTCGTAGGTGAAGAATATCCTATTATAATTGACAATGAAGAATTCAGAATTGACTTACTCTTTTTCCATAGAGAACTAAAATGCCTTATTCCTATTGAACTAAAAATTGGCAAATTCAAGCCAGAGTATGTCCGAAGGATCCGCCTCTGGCGTGATAGGTAAAATGCAATTTTATCTCGCAGCCCTTGATGAACTTGTTAAACTCACTAATGAAAATCCATCAATAGGTTTGATATTATGCAGAACTAAAAAAGAGAGTATAGTCCGTTTTGCTTTAAGTAAGGCATATAAGCCCATAAAAATTGCATCATTTAAAACAAAATTGCCTGATAAGAAATTAATCCAGCAACGATTAGAAAGAATTAAATTGCCCGAGCGAATTATTAAAGAGGAAGAAAATGAAGGATAAACAAGTTAAAATAACCCCAGCCAAAGGCAGACCAATGCTTTACTGGATTGGGAAAAAACCGCTTGATTATGTTAAAGGCTTTCCTGCTCAAATTGTAGAAGTTTTTGACCCACTGAATACAGTAGACAGTAAACATTATGCAATAGACAGTATAAAATATGAAAACTTAAAAGAGAACTGGCATAATTTACTTCTTCATGGAGATAATAAAGATGTTCTGGCTACTCTTTTAGAAAATGGCTTTAGAGGCAAAATTGACCTGATTTATATTGACCCGCCTTTCAAAAGTGGTGCGGATTATGTAAGAAAAGTTGAACTGCGTGGATTAAAAAATTTAGGACGAATGGAAGAAGATGAAGCATCAGTTTTGCAACAAACAATGTATTTTGATATATGGAATAATGATACTTATTTGCAATTTATGTATGAGAGACTGATGCTTCTCAAAGAATTATTAAGTGAGACTGGTTCTATTTATGTGCATTTGGATTGGCATATAGGCCATTATGTAAAATTGTTGATGGATGAGATATTTGGAGAGGATAACTTAAGAAATGAAATAGTATGGTGTTATACAGGGCCATCCCAAACGAGCAAATATTTTGTAAGAAAACACGATAACATTTTATTTTATACGAAGACTGAAAATTATATTTTCAACACTGAGAATCTGAGAGTCCCATATAGAAAATCTACAAAATGGGCAGGTAAGACCTCATTTACTGGTTTGACACCAGAAGAAACAGTAGAAAGATTAGATAAACGTGGAAAATTGCTAGAGGATTGGTGGAGTGATATAGCTGGTATAGGTTATGCCCATAAACAAATTACAGGTTTTGCTACACAAAAACCAGAAGAGTTAGTTAAAAGATTTATAATCGCCTCAACAAGCACAAACGATATCGTCCTTGATTGTTTTTGTGGTTCAGGCACAACACTTGCCGTTGCACAGAAACTTGGTAGACGTTGGATTGGCTGTGATATAAACAAAGGTGCAATTCAGACAACCGCTAAAAGAATAGCCAAAATTATAAAGGAGCAGATTAAAGAGGGTAAAAAGAAAGGATTCTTTGATGAATGATATTGTAGGAAGTAAGGACATTTTTGAAAAAATCTCTGTCTTAATTGAGCAGGCAAGAAGGAAAGTTGCTATCACAATTAATGAAGAGATGGTACTACTTTATTGGAATATTGGTAAAACCATCAAAGAGGAGATAATAAAATCAGAAAGGGCTGAATATGGAAAACAAATAGTCTCTGCATTGAGTGGAGAATTAACATTGAAATATGGGAGAGGTTTTTCTCTTAAAAATTTAAGACATATGATTAAGTTTTATGAGAAATATCCAATTGTCTCCGCGGTGCGGAGACAATTTAATGGATTAACTTGGACTCATATCAAAGAAATTATTTATATTAATGATGAACTAAAAAGAGAATTCTATGCTACATTATGTCTGAAAGAACAATGGAGCACCCGAACTCTTCAGGGAAGAATAGACAGTATGCTTTACGAAAGAACTGCTTTATCAAGACTTCCTGAAGAAACCATAAAAATGCAGTTAAAGGAATTAAAAGAACAAGATAAGATTACACCAGAATTGGTTTTTAGAGATCCTTATGTGCTGGATTTTTTAGAACTCAGTGATACTTATAGTGAAAGGGATTTAGAAAAAGCAATATTGAACGCTCTTGAAAAATTCATCCTTGAGTTAGGAAAGGATTTCTACTTCGTGGCAAGACAAAAAAGAATCACTCTTGATAATATTGATTATTATATGGATTTGGTGTTTTATCATAGACAATTAAAATGCTTTTTAGTAATAGATTTAAAACTCGGCAAATTTAGAGCAGGATATAAAGGACAGATGGAATTATACCTAAGATATTTAGAAAGATATGAAATGCTTGAAGGTGAAAATCCACCTGTTGGTCTAATACTATGTACTGAAAAGGGAAAAGAACAGATTAAATTATTGTTCTTACCCGAAGACAAAATAAGAGTAGCCGAATATTTAACAAAGTTGCCTTCAAAAGAATTATTTGCCGAAAAATTGCATAAAGCCATACAGACAGCCCAGTTAAAATTGGAGGCAAAAAATGAGTAAAAATCATTATTCCTTTGCTATTTACAAAGTCAATGATTATGACCTTAAACTTTTAAAAACAGAAGCAATTGAACTTGCTGTCCAACATATTGGCATTCAAAGGATAAAAACTGATGCATTTTTTGACGGATATTTGGGAAAGAACTTAGTGAAAATTATAGATTTCAATCATCCATTAACCCTTTTAGATTTACAACTTCTTCAGGATGAACTAAAGAAAAGACCCGATGAAGATAGAGATATAACTATTGTCTGTCTTGGCAAAGAATTAGCAGTTGACCCGGAAATTGAAAGATGGAATAAAACGCATCCAGTGAATAAAATCAAGGTGATTGAATTAAAGACAGACAAGAAATATGGTAACTTCTTAATTCACAAACCAGCAGAAGCAAGAATAGAGATTCTTCGTTCCGCTCAGAATGACAGGTTGGCTGTCATAAAAATTAAAGAATTTATATCACCAACAATAATTGAGCGGTTAAATATTGATAATAAACTCTTCAAAGTAAAAATTCCTGATTTTAGAAGTATGATAGATACAGTCTTAATTGACAACAACTATGATGGTAAAACCTTCCATATTGTATATTCTGATGTTCCAGAAAGGAAAAATGATTTAGTAAAAGGCAAATATGAAATTGAAGTTAATTCATCAAAATGTAAAATTGCTATTAAAATCATTGATATGCTTGGTGAAGAGCTGCTAAATGTCTTTGAATTATAAAGCAATAAGAAAATAATACTATATGAGGAAATATCCAATGAAAAAGAAAATATTAATTATAACCGGTGATAATCTCGGGATGGCAAATAATCAAATTGAATTTGAAGATATTAAGTTTCTTAAATATCCTGTAATAATCAATGATAAAGAATATCGCGAAAGTGAAGAATTTACAGCACAGTATCTAATTAATCATTTCAAGAAAGAAAAGATTTCAGTCCATTCACAAGCTCTTGTAAAAAAAGACCTGGTTGAAGTCATTGAAGAAAATAAAAACAAATATGATATCATCATACATGTTGTAATGGGAAGTAATATGTCTGCCGCAACTTTCCAGATGGCGGAATTAGTCAGAAAAGAATATGCAGATATTATTCCTATTATTAATATTGATACCAAACAAGTTGTTTCAGGTGTTGGCTCAATTCTTATTAGACTTACAGAAATTTTACAAGATATTGATGATATTAATGATGTAGAAAAACTTATAAAAGAGGTTATTGAAACAACATATACATACCTGGTATTGCCTGATTTAAATTTCCTATATCGTGGAGGTAGGATTGGAAAAGCAAAATCTCTTATGGGTTCATTATTAAGAATTATTCCAATCGTCGGTTTATTTGGAGAAGAAGATGATCCAAAAATGATACCTATAGGTAAAGCAAGAACTTTTTCTGCAGTTAATAAAATAATAATTGACAACATAAAATCAAAAATGAAAAAATATAATTTAGAGAAGATTAAATTAGTTACTTTATATGATACGGAAGAGAATAAATCAGATGCTCTTCAAAATTTAAAAGAGCAAGTAAAGAATGAAATAAATTTTGAAAAGATGGTTATAGGCAAGTTAAGGTTTGTTGAAGTTGTTCATCTCGGACCCAAAGCGTGGGTAATTACATTTGTTCTTAGATGAGATCTGCAAAATAGGTTTTTTTTAACCTCACCTCAATCCTCTCCTAAAAGGAGAGGAAGACAAGATTCTCCTTCTCCTTGTAGGAGAAGGAGTTAGAGGTTGAGGTAAATTTGTGGCTTAATCTCAACAATGAAAACTAAATCATATTTGCCTATTTCGCATATCTCATTTGTTCTTAGTTAGATAATAGGAGGCTTAATGGATGAAACACTTTTAACCTTTATTTTAGCAATAGCAGCTTATTTTTTCGGTTCAATATCTTTTAGTTATATCATTACAAAGAAGGTTGCGGGTAAGGATATTCGCAATATTGATATAAAGAATGCAGGAGCTTATAATGTCGCACTAAATGTCGGCAAAAAATATGGTATTATCGTTGGGATATTAGATGCCTTGAAAACACTTGTTATTGTTTTGGTTGGAAGATTAATTGGACTAAGTCCAACAAATACAATCATTGCCGCATCATTTGGCATAATTGGTCATTGCTTCCCAATCTTCCACAATTTTTATGGTGGTAAAGGTGCTGCAAGTGCAATCGGCATTTTTGCTTACTACATTCCATTTGAATTGCTAATAAGTCTTATACCTGCTGTAATTATTGCACTCATTATTCATAAATTAGGAACTACACCAATTTTCATTATCGGATTTTCACCTATTATTTCCATTATCACAAAAAGACCAGCATCTATTATTTTAGCTTTCGCATATGTTGCATTACTTACAGGTATATTAAATGCAATAATTATTTTAACAAAAAGAGACCACAAGATAGTCACAGGTTGCTAGGCTATCATAATTTATATTTATACCTGGAGAAAAAAATGCCAAAAACAAAAATGACAATAATTTACTGGAAATCAGACAGATTTTGGCTGGGCAAACTTCTTGAGCATCCTGAAATTATGACACAGGGGGAAACTCTTGAAGAACTCGAAGAAAATATTAAAGATGCATATTATTTAATGGCTATGAATGATGTGCCGGAACACTACACAGTGAAAGAAATAATCATATGAAACGGAAAGATCTCTTCCGTCAGCTCATGACGGAGGGATGTATTCTTTTGAGACATGGGAAAAACATGACATTTATTTGAATCCAGACACGGGTCTGAAACAACCCGTTCCACGACACAATGAGATTGATGATAGGTTGGTCAAACATATCAGAAAATATTTAGGTTTGAAGTAGCCAAAAGAGGGAATGTATCGGACTGGTATTTTACTACATTTTATACTAACTGGTGGTATTGACCGATATATGGAATTCTGTTAGAGAAATCCATCACTATCAAAAATGTTTAAAACTTGAATGAAAACAGTACATTTGAGATTTTATGAAGAATTAAACGATTTTCTGCCATTAGATAAAAGAAAAATAAGATTTTCTCACTCATTTAAAAATCATCCATCAATCAAAGATATGGTTGAGTCTTTGGGAATTCCTCATACTCAAGTTGACTTCATTCTTTCTAATAACACCGCTGTTGATTTTAATTATATTGTTCAAAATGGAGATGACATTTCTGTATATCCTGTTTTTGAATCATTAAACATACAAAATATATCAAAATTGCGACCAATACCTTTACGACAAATAAAATTTATTGCTGATGTGCATCTGGGAAAATTGGCTCGGTATTTAAGGATGCTCGGATTTGATACACTTTATCAAAATAGTTATACTTCAAATCAAATCAGAAGTATTTCTAAATCTGAAAAAAGAATTATATTAAGTAGAAGTAGAGAGCTTCTTAAAATCAAAGACATAACACATGGATATTGTATTTTAAGCACAGATCCAAAAAAGCAATTAAAACTGATATTAAACAGATTTGACCTTACCAAAAATATAAAACCATTTTCAAGATGTATGATATGCAATACAAACTTGAAATCAGTTAGCAAAGAAAAAATTATTGATAGAATTCCAAAAAAAGTTAAAGAATGGCAGAAAGAATTTAAAATATGCCCTAACTGTAATAAGATTTATTGGAAAGGTACTCATTACGAAAGTATGATGAAGTTTATTGATAAATTAATACAAAATTAGATTACATGAGATCTGCAAAATAGAAAAATTTCAAGAATATTGAATCAGAATGTAAGAATTCAATTTTTCAACTCAACCCCTAACCCCTTCTCTTTCAAAGAGAAGGGAAATTCGGAGTCATCCCTCTCTTTGAAGAGAGGGACCGAGGGTGAGTTAGAAATATAATTTTGCATATCTCATAAAATTAGATTACAATATAGGAGAGACTATGGCATTATATACTAACAAAAAAGTAGGTGTAGTCCTTGCTGGTTCTGGCTGGCTGGACGGAAGCGAAATACACGAAGCAACTCTAACTTTACTCTATTTAGATAAAGCGTCTGCAAATATTATTATGATGGCTCCTGATTCAGAGCAAATGAATATTGTTAATCACATCACAAATGAGGAAGTTAAGAACGAAACAAGAAATACAATTGTTGAATCTGCAAGAATAGCTCGAGGACAGGTAAAAGACATCAAAGATATTTCACCAAATGAATTAGACGCACTTATCATACCTGGTGGTTTTGGAGTCGCAAAAAATTTGTGTGACTTTTCTGTAAAAGGAGAAAATTTAAGTGTTAATCCCGATTTAGAAAAAATAATTTTGGAACTGCATAAAAGTAAAAAACCACTTGGTTTTATGTGTATCTCACCTGTAATTGCTGCCAAAGTACTTGGAAAATTCCACCCGAAAATTACTATTGGTGATGATGAAGGAACAGCGAACATAATTGAAAAACTCGGAGTACAGCATATCAATTGTCCAGTAGATGAAATTGTCGTTGATGAAGACAATAACATTGTTACTACACCTGCATATATGTTGGGTCCAAGCATTGCTTATATCAGTAGAGGAATTGAGAAGTTAGTTAAAAAAGTGCTGGAGTTGTCTTGATGCAAGGCATACCCCCAGAATTTTCATAAGAGATTCTGTAATGTGCTTTTATTGAAGTGAGAAATGGTAAATTGGTAGGTAGAAAAAATAAAAAATAAAAATACTTACGAGGATATAAATATCCACGCTTATACAAAAAAAGATGACTAAAGTCATCTGTCAGCTCCCCGATGTATCGGGGATAAATCGGGTCTGGGCGGACATCCGTAAGGTCTCTTTGGCTGAAGAACATTATTGTCTCACCTATCGGGTGATATCTAATCATATCCCAGGTTTGTTATCCATTCTTCTTTTCAAAATATTTATACTTCTTATGGAATTTTCCGGAAAAAATAATAAAATATTTGACATTTTTTTTTGCAAAAAGGATATTAAATAGAATAATTATTTAAGGATGAGAAGTAAAAATTATAAAAACAGAAATTTATCCGCCAGCTCCGAGACCCCTAGTACTCGGGGATCAAATCGGGACTGACGGATTTAATCCTACGGGATTTATACTCATGTAACAAATAAAGGTATGGATAATATTAGAAGTGTATTGGATTTCTTGTTCGTAGAAAAAGATGACTAAAGGTAGCGCCATAACTCCCATATTGAGGTTATAACGCAACAAATCTATGTAACTAAAGGTTAGTTATGTACAATAAAGTACCTGGCGTGTGCACGTACGTTAGGGACAATAAGATTAAATAACTACATGTAGTGTATTTAAAAGTAGACAGAAAATGAAAAAAAAGATAATTAGAATTGTTATTTATATACTCTTAGCAATTTACCTTATTCCATTGATTTACTTTTTGCTTTACTTTAATTGGGACTATGCTAGAAAGAATGGTTTTGTCAGTTGGTTATGTTTTGGAGAAGTAGTTGTTACCGCGAAATCAATAATATGGCCATATTATGTTTTTTTAAACAAAGAATCTGATGAGATAGTAATTATTAATCAAAATGATTTAGATAGTATTAGTCATTTCAAAAATTCGCGAATTAATTCAGATTCTGCATTGCTACTTATAAGAACATCGAGTATCATAGGAGATTCTCTTGAATTCCAAAATATCACACCTTCCGATAAAAAGCAAATTATCAATTTACTTAACACTGCGATAAAAGAAGCAAAATTAGTGAATAATGATTTGCTTGATAAGATTCACCCAGAATTACCTGAAAAATATACAAAACACTATATTATTGGTCTCGAAATGATAAAAGCAGGAATAAATAATAATGAGCGAAATAAATTTCTCCTTGGTTATAATTATTTTGGTCGCTATATACTTTGGTTTCAAGCGAATGAAGAAGATTTTTTGAAGAATTAAAAAATTAATTGGGTTAATGTTTCACCTAACAAAAGCATCCACGCCAGACTTCATTTTAAAGTTTTGTGGTTTGTTTTGGTTTTAGTTAGTATTAAAAAGTTTGGTTATTTGTGACGGATGGCGTGGCATACTTCAAACGTTATCTGCCATTATTTAAAGATATGAAGGTATAAATAATAAATTTGTGAAAGGATTTAATATGGAGCAATTTAACGAGAAAAAATATTGGACTTGGAAAAAAATACTAGTAGTCTTGGGAATTATATTAATATTGGCTATGGTGAGGGTATTCACAGGTGATTATTTTGGAAATAGACAATCTAAGAATTTGCCAAAACTGATTGCAGAAAACGAAGTTCGTGAAGCATTTTCATCCATGGAAGAAAACGATATAAATCTGATGAGAGAACTGACGCAAAAAGCCATAAATTTGTTGCCTGAAAATGAAAAACAGCAACTTATAACTCTGCAAAACCGTTTTAATAAAGATGGATATACTGCTCTAACGGAGGACGAGATTAGTACAATGCAGGAGTTGAATAAGAAGGCTCTTAGTTTATTGCCTGCAGAAGATAAGGAAAAATTAAATGAAATATTTGAGAAAACTGTTAATGCAGTGCTTGAAGATACATTAAAAGCACTAGTGAATAATTTAGGCCATTCTGATGAAGCAGTGCGTTGGCAAGCGATAGTAGAATTAGAGAAATTAGGCCCTAAAGCAAAAGGCGCTGTACACGATATTATACCCTATTTAGAACGTAAGGATTGGAGAATTCGATATTATGTTGCAGAGATATTGGGAACGATTGGACCAAGTGCTAAACCTGCAATTCCGGCCCTACAGAAGGCATTAAATGACCCTGACGAAAAAGTCCGTTTGAGAGCTTCTTGGGCACTTGATGAGATATCTAGAGATAATCAAAGAAGTAATAACGGCAGATAACACGGTGCATATGTAAAATGAAAAATGCCCCTTTGGGGCACTCCATATGCCTTGGAAACGTTAGCGGAAATTCAGTTAAATTAAAAAGAGTTTTATTTGATTTTAATAAAATAAGTAGGAGAGATTAATATGAGAAAATTATTATTTTGTATTTTCATCAGTATCACTTTTATTAACTTGATAAATGCTGAAGACACAACAGATTCTTTTTTTTCTTATAATAACACACCATTATCATCAGAAGATATTTACTCAGCCTTCGAAGTTCTTGGTCTTAATCTTTACAGACTGACTTTTAAAATTGCTGATAATTATCAAGTTAATATTTATTTACAACATTTCTTAAATGGTCATTGTATAAATAATTATGAATATAACCCACTCATATTACAGCCATCAAAAAGTTTTTTAAATATCATTCAACACGATACTGGAGATTTCATAGCTTTTACATTAAAAAATCAAACTCTATATGGAAGTTCTCAAACATATAATATTAATAAAGAAAACACAGGATATTCGAGCTTAGAATATAATTATAATTGCAAACTTCAATTGAATAAGAAAATACCTATTTATTTGTGGAGAGCTAATCCAATATATAATGAAGAAAAAGATTCACCAGGATTTGATAGCGAGAAAAATCTAGATATTAAAAATGTTATATCTAATAATAAACTTGTTGTGATAATTTTTGCCGAACTTGTTGAAAGCTATATTAAAATTAAATAAAAATTAAAATGAAATTTGAACAATTTGTAGATTTAGAAGATGCTATTTTCCATTACACTAAGAAGAAAGTGTTCTTTGAAAAAATATTACAAAATTTAAAATTAAGGTTATCCCCTTTAGAAAAAATGAATGATCCGATGGAATACAAAGGACCTATTTTTACTTATCATATGTTTGGATATTCTAAAACAGACAAAAAACTCAAAAATAAAGCTAAAACTCTTCTTAATAATCTAAAACAGAAAGAAAGTAAAATTGCTTGTTTTTGTTCCAATAATGACAGTCAAACCAAAGGCTATCTTCGTTCAAGAATGTGGTCACAATATGGTGAAAACCACGAGGGAATATGTTTAGTAATTTCAAAGCAAGCTCTTAATAATTTAATAGATAAAACCTATAAATTTGAGGCTGTTAGATATATTGAGAAACCCTTTCCACTGTTAGATTTTGATATTAACTATAACGAACTAAAACAGACTCCTTTAGATACGTTTTGTGACAAATTTTTTGAAAAAAAGTATAAAAAACTTTTTTTTACAAAAATTATTGATTATCGTGATGAAGCTGAATTTAGATTATTAAAGAGAGTAAAAGATGAGAATATAATTTTCGATTATATTAATATAGAAAAGTGTTTGAAAGGAATAATTGTGGGTGACAGATTTCATTCTGTTTACAATATTATTTTAAAAAAATTAGAGAAAGAAAACAGTCTGGACATCAGAAAATGTAAATTTAACGAGGTTTCAGGTCTTTTAAGTTTAGCAAAACTCGATGATTCAGGATAATTGTTGAATATTTTGAACTTCCGCTAACAACGTATCGGCGGTTAGGGTTAGTGGTTTGCTTTTGTTTGAATCGTCCGATTCAAACTTTGGTCGGTTCGTCTTGGGCGGAATCTACCGATTCCACGGCACTCACAGCGTTATCGTAAATTTTGATTAGGGAAGTAAAAATATGAATAAAACAGAACTTGGTTCAAGAACTGCAAAAGGTGGATTTGCAAACGAAAAAGCTATTTGTAAAAAGTTTAACGATTGGAAAAAGGATGAAGAAGCACAAGAATGGCTTAAAATTATGGGGTATAATATTAAAAAACTAAATTCTGTAAAAGCAATTCAAGTTCCCACCAGGATAAAGAAAAGCGATTTATGTAAGTTTGGTGTTAATGAAGAAGAGTATGAGCAATTTGTAAAATTCAAAAAAGCCGATGCCCAGATAAGTATTATTATAAAGATTGGAAATATACTTAAAATTGAGAATTTATCCTTAAAGAAAGCAAATAAAAATGCCGATTATAATCAAATTGATAAAAGATCTATTGCAAACTATCAAGAAATGTGGAAATTTGATGATGATATTTCATTTTGGCTTAAACTTTTTACAGGAGAACTAAACCCAAAAAAATATGCAAAAAAGACAGGTATTAAAAAATTCAGAGATAAAAGACGCTTGTTCTTAAACGAAATGCCAGAAATAATCCAAAATAAAGTTATCAGATTCTTTGAGAGAAACAGAATTGCAATAATAAGCGATATAATCCGGGGAAGAGATGGATTATCTGTTGATTGGATGTTAGTTACAAGACTTAACAGAGAAAACAACACAACAACTTGGACACTTAATGATATTAACACTGTAATGAATTTTTTTGGAAAAGGTGAAGTTTGCATTTCACCACGAGGAAGTTTACACATTGGAAAAATTACTATGCAAAGAAAAGGTGGAACTCCAGACCCTACAAAATTACAATTTAAGATAAAACCTTGTCAGTTGTTCAATTTGGAGAAATAAAAATGGAAATTAACAAAGTATATTTGGGCGATTGCATAGAAATTATGAAAACATTTCCAGACAAATCTGTAGATTTAGTATTTGCAGATCCACCTTTTAACATAGGAATAAAATATGATGTATATAATGATAATATGTCCTATGAAGACTACTATAACTGGTCAGAAAAATGGATAAAAGAAACATATAGATTGCTTAAAAATGATGGAACAATATACATTGCAATTGGGGATGAGTTCGCAGCAGAGATAAATTTAATTTTTAAAAAAACTGGTTTTTATTATAGAAATTGGATTATCTGGTACTACACTTTCGGGCAAAATCAGAGGAAAAAATTTAATCGTTCACATACCCACATCTTATATTTTACTAAAGATAAAGAAAGATTTACATTTAACGATAAAGTTATCAGGGTTCCTTCTGCAAGACAACTTATCTATAAAGATAAACGAGCAAATCCATTAGGGAAAATTCCCGATGATGTTTGGCAATTTTCAAGAGTTTGCGGCACTTTTAAAGAAAGGATAGGAAAACATCCTTGTCAGATGCCAGAAGATTTATTAGAATTAATAATAAAAACAAGTTCTAAAGAAGATGATTTGGTTTTAGACCCTTTCGGAGGTACAGGAACAACTGTAGCAGTTGCCCAGAGAATGAAACGAAAATTTATAACGATTGAAATTTCCAATGAATATTATAACATCATATTAAAAAGATTAAATGGTAAAGTTGCTGAGATAAAAGGAAATAAAAAAGTTGAGTTAGAAAAGCAAAAAACTTTATTTGATTATATGTAAATAATTGTAAAACTTCCGATAACAAAATGCACACGCCTTATCTTCAAACAAAAGTCGCAGGTAATTTCAGGTTCTATCGGTTTGTGATAGTTAAGCGGTAAATAGAAGAACGGCGTGTCGCACATAAACCGTTAACCGAAATTGAAATTATAAAACCGATAGAAGTTATATGGAAACAAAAATTGGCAAAGCAAAATTAATCCTTTTACAGGGCGACATAACAGAAGAAAAAACAGACGCAATTGTAAATGCAGCAAATTCCTCACTCTTAGGTGGAGGTGGTGTGGATGGTGCAATTCATCGTGCTGGCGGACCAAAAATTCTTGAAGAATGTAAGGAAATAAGAAAAAAACAAGGAATATGCCCAACAGGAGAAGCAGTTATAACTTCTGGCGGAAACTTAAAAGCAAAATATGTAATCCATACCGTTGGTCCTATCTGGCGTGGTGGAAATCAGAATGAAGATAATCTGCTTCATAATTGCTACTTGAATTCACTGAAACTTGCAAAAGAAAATAATATTAAAAAAATCTCTTTCCCATCAATAAGCACTGGTGCTTATCGCTTTCCAATTGAAAAAGCAAGTAAAATCGCTCTCAAAACTGTAATTGATTTCCTGAAAGATGATGAATTTGAAGAAGTAAGATTCGTGTTATTCTCTAAAAAAGATTTAGAGATTTATTGTAAAAATCTAAAGAGAATACTTAACGAGGAGTAGGTAAACTCTATTTGTGTTTTATTACTGGGGGCATAAAAATTCTGTATCCAATACATGATACCGATTAAAAGCGGAGTGCTGAAACAAGGATTCCCGACTAGTCGGGGAGACGAACTTTCAGCATATTATCATAGGCGAAAAGTTCCTCCCCGATAGATAGGGGAGTCGTTTTCGCACTCCACTATAATTCTTAAAAATAAAGTAAACTATATTATGCTCCCAGTAGTAACTATGGCAATATGATTTTGCTTATACTAAGTCTTTTAGAAAACTGTTTAGTAATTTGTTGAAAATCAAGATGTTTAATATATTTCCTGACACCCTTCGTCAAGAAAAGTTTTAATCTTTGAGTAGATTTTTAATACCCTTTCAGTTTTTGGTAGAGCATCCCGTATCTTTTCTAAGTAGTGTCTTTCTCGTATGAGTTGAAAAGTCCGAGTAAAATTTACATCATAAATCCATCCCATTTGAAACAATTTAAAATCATTAAGAGTCTTTAGGTCTTTAGCTTTAGCAATTCTTTCTGCCAATAAATCAGCATATATGTTGTCAGAAATTCCTGGTAAATCTGGCAAATTAAGTTCTATTGCTTCATTCCGTCGTCCATTATTTTTCTGGTAATAGTTGGTTACAACCCGGAGAATATCTAATTTATCAGCATCACGGAGTAATTTACTAAAGAATAAACATCTCTCGGTTTCATCTTTTGGAAGCTCTGCTCTATTATGATATAAGATTGTTCGCAGAATTAAATCGCATATCGGCTTATCCAAGTTTGTTAAGATATCATTATTTCTAATTATTTTTACGCCAAGTTCTGCATGATCTTCGGAGTAGTAATCCACAAATGTTTGATAATGTGCATATTGTTCAAAGCGACCAACATCGTGTAATAGTGCTATTGCTTCTGCCAGGAAAAGTTCTTTTTGGCTCAGATTTAAACTTCTTCCTATATCTATAATCTCTTGGCAGACTCGTCTGGTATGCTCTACCTTCATATCTATATTTTGCTGGAAATCAGCGTCTTCTGAATAGAATCCCTTTACATATTCAGTGAACCAGTATTTCAGCGAGAGTAAAACCTTTTCATCAACCATATTCCTTTTCTACTTTACGCTTTTAATATTATGAACTACATTAGCTGATGTTACACAAACAGATTGCAAACTGTTTCTATTTACAATTACTTTTCCCCTTTACAAAGTCATCAAAACTTATCTGTTTTTCATAGCATTTCAGATGTATATATCTCAAAATATTCATAAACATATCTTTTTTAATATAACCGGGAACCACTGTGATAATTTGAGCATTTTCATTCAGAAAACCATAAGAAGGGAAACCTTTTATCCCAAAGGCAGAGGTAAGTTGGCGTAGAGTAAAAGTGTGGTTTTGAAATTCAACTTGCTTTTGATTATCGTCAGCTTTTATTCTAATCGGGACAAAATTTTCGCTCATAAATTGAATAACTTCAGGCTCAGAGAAGGTGCTTTCATCCATAACCTTACACCATTTACACCAATCTGTATAAAAATCAATGATGATATCTTTGCCTTCTGCAGCTGCTTTTGCTAACCCTTCTTCAAACCCAAACCAGTTGATATGGGTGTAAGTTTCTTTTTGCTCGGGTATCAATTTTTTCTGCTGTTCAGTATTTGAAATTTTCTGGGAGGTTTTTTCAAGTTCCCCTTGTTTTCCTTCGCTTTCAGAAACCTGTGGGTAAGTTTCTTTTTGCTCTGGAATTGACTTTTCTTGCTGTTCAGTATTTGAAACTTTCTGAGATGGTTTTTCAAGCTCTTCTTGTTTTCCTTCAGTTTTAGAAACCTGTGGGGTTGACTTTTCTTTCATATCCTTTGATGAGCAAGAAAATGAAAACAACAAGCCAACAATAAATAAGATAATTAATATTTTTTTCATTAAACAAATTTCCTTTTTATATTTGAGATGGAAACGGTTTTTGTTTTGGCTTCGGGCATAATGACTCCTTTCTATATTTTTTATTTATTTAACCACTAATCTATTCATAACTTATAACCTCTAACTTCTAACTCCGTTACATATATTCCATTGTTCCTTTGGCAAATGATACATCAAGAACAATCAGAGCAGCACCACCTCGTTTATCTAAATCTCCGAGTAATTCCTCTACTTCCTTTACCAGAGTAGAAAGTTCTGATTCACTTACAAGAGCTAAAATTGTTTTACTGTAATTCTTATGCTGTCCCAGAAAATTAATAAAGTCAGCAAACAGTGGGACTTTAGTTAGAATTCCTCCCATTCCAATGGAATCAATCACAGTTGAACCTTTTATTCCCAGTTCAATAAAGAGTTCAAGGATGTCTTCCAGAAATCTTTTCTCATAAAGGATGATAATTAACAGTTTCTGTTTTTCAGCAGGCACTGGCTTTTTTATTCCTTTTCCACAAGCCATAACTATTATTTCATAGAGTTCTTCTGGAGTTGGTGCCTTTAGCAGTTCATTCCTGATCTTTTCCTCTCGCAACATTAAAGAGATGGCTGATAATAACTTTAGATGTTCGTTAGGCTTATCAGGCGGACCTATCATAGCAAATAAGATATGAACCTTCTTATTATCAAGTGCCTCAAACTGAACACCTTTCTCAGATGTAGCAATTGCTAATACGAAATCTGAGAGCCCTTCAATTTTGCAGTGCGGAATCGCGATGCCTTTACCCAAGCCAGTGCTACCAAGCTTCTCTCTTTCCCATAAAGAATTCAATATTGTCTGCTCATCTATTTTATCCAAAATAGGAGAATTCTTAAGAAGACTTACTAATTCTTTTAAAGCATCTTCTTTTTTCTTTGAAAGCAAATTTACTTTACAGCATTCCTTAATTAATTTTTCATATAGTTTCATAATTTTCCTTTAAATATTTACCACAAAGGTACAAAGATAATTAGTAAACCAGTGAATTTGTGAACTGGTTAACTCGTGAAATAGTTACCAGTTTACCAATTTACTAATTTATTTTTCTATAGTTTCGTGGCTCAATATACATCATCTCCCAGTTCGGCACCCTTGATAATTGCCCATTTTGACAAGGGTGGACCCAGAAGTTCATTCACAAACACGGAGAATATAACAACATTTACCATATTGATTGCCAGATTTTGTATTTGAGGGGATGCTTCCATTATGATTGGAGATGCTTGAACCATTAGAACCAATCCGATTGCCACCCCGGCTTGTGGAAACATACAGAAGCCAAGATAATTTCTAATATTTAGCTCTGACTTGCCACAAAGTGCCCCTAAGTATACCCCAGAATATTTGCCAATCATTCTTGCCAAAATGAATATTAGACCAAAGAATAGAATTCTTGGACCTGTAAAGATACCAAGTTGTAATTCTGTGCCTGCAATAGCAAAAAAGGCAGCATAAATCGGTGGAGTAAGCGGTTCTAATATTCTTGAAATACGCTCATTCTTTGAAGATAGGTTGACCAAAGTTGCTCCTACCATCATATTTGCCATAAGTGGTGAGATATGGAGTGGATGCGCCAGTCCAATTATAATAAAAACAATACCCAGAGAGACAATCATAACCTCACTTTTATTCTGTCTTTTGTATGTTACTCTATGCAGAATATATCCTCCCAAGAATCCAATGATGAGTGAGAATAATATTTTCCAGACCGCATTAGCAATCGTAATTCCAGCAGCAAGTGAGGCGCCATTAGCTTTTGAAATTATAGAGCCTACTAATGCGAGAACAATACTAAAAAGGAGTACTGAGCCTGCATCATCCAGAGCAACTAAGCCGTAAAGATAGTCAATGAATTTTCCACGCGCTCGCAAGCTTTGGACAACTACAACAGTAGCCACAGGTGCGGTAGCAGTAGCAATTGTTCCTAAAAGGAGAGCGAATTCCAACTTAAACCCTACCAGAATCAGCGCTAAGCTTACTATAAGAAATGTCATTCCTATTTGGAAAAGTGTGGTAATTATAACTTTTTTGCCAATAGCTTTTAATTTTACTTTGGAGAATTCACCTCCAATTACAAGTGCAATCAGTCCCAATGCAACTTCTGTAATAGGCCGTAGAGCGTGAACCATTTTGAGTTCAATTACTGCACCAATAGATTCTCCCAAGAGTATACCTGCTATAATGTAGCCAGTAATTACAGGCAGTTTTACTTTTTCAGCAAGTTTCCCAAGTATATAACCTGCGATTAGCAAGATTCCAATTGCAAAGAGAATATGCTGACTAACTGCAGCCCGAAGGTAGATTAAAGCACTTATGCATACTGTATATACTTCAGATATTGTATTTGACATAATTTTCAATAATTAACCATTTTAAAAAGAGTTTTTTTTGAAAAATTTTATTAATGTCAAGAAAATGCTTTTAAAAATTGACAGTGAAAATTATAAACAAAAAAGGAAGTATATCTATTATGAAAATGTTTTCAGATGAATATTGGATGAATATTGCATTAGAAGAAGCACAAATTGCTTTTGCAGAAGATGAAATTCCAGTAGGTGCAGTTTTGGTATGTGATGATAAACTTATTGCCCGAGCTCATAATAGCACACAGAGATTAAATAGTCCCCTGGCTCATGCAGAGAAATTGGTTATTGAAAAGGCTCAACAAAAATTAGGCAAATGGTTATATGATTGTAAATTATATGTAACACTTGAACCTTGTGCTATGTGCGCTGGAATAATAATTCTTTCCAGAATAAAGTCTGTAATTTTCGGTGCCTATGACGAAAAAAACGGGGC
This sequence comes from uncultured Candidatus Cloacimonadota bacterium, assembly GCA_964398885.1. Classification (GTDB taxonomy): domain Bacteria; phylum Cloacimonadota; class Cloacimonadia; order JGIOTU-2; family JGIOTU-2; genus JAGMCF01. The sequence continues at coordinate 31,670 of CAYNOU010000010.1, forward strand.
ATGTGGGTCTTTATATAATTTGCTTTCAGATAGGCGATTTAATCATAATCCCGAAGTGAAATCTGGTATTTTCGCAAAAGAATCCAGTGAACTCTTGAAGAGATTTTTTGATAATAAGAGAAATATATAGCCACAAAGGCACTAAGACACAAGGGAAAATTTTTTATATATTTTATTTGTTCTTGAGTTATATTTTTATTCTTGATTTTCTTGATAAATATCAGAATAGTGGTTTGTGGTTAATTATTTTTTTCTTGTAGAATAGTTTCAACAGTTTGTGAGAAATTTATTCGTATAATTCATGTCCATTCGTGGTTAAATATAAAGGAGAGGTGTCCGAGTGGCTGAAGGAGCACGCTTGGAAAGCGTGTGTTTTGGAAACGGAACCGCGGGTTCGAATCCCGCCCTCTCCGCCATTTTTTTGTCTAACCACGAATTACACGAATTATACCTAACGCAAATGAAATATTGGAAATTTGAATGTAGAACGACCTTCCAAGGTCGTTATCCCGATACATCGGGACAGGCTTGGAAGCCTGTGCTACTTCCGGTGCTATTTCCCAAAAATCAATTGCGTTGGGTATAACACGAATTGTAAATTACTTTTTTAAGGGTTTACTATAGTTTGTGGCAAAAAAGAGTTTGGAGAGATGCCAGAGCGGTTGAATGGGACGGTCTCGAAAATCGTTTTCCCGATTATCGGGAACGTGGGTTCGAATCCCACTCTCTCCGCCATTTAATCATTGTTTTAGTATAAGCAGGGATTTTGAACCCGTAGGGTAGTTATCCAACGGGTTTGAAATTTTAATTGCAGATAAACCATTGCCCAATACTGAAAATTCAGTTTGAATAAAAGCTAATTTGAAAGAGGAAGAAATGTATGTGATTGAATCTCTAAAAAATTCAGATAAGCCAGTTTTTTCTCTAGAGATAACACCACCTGAACGGGGACGGAGTATTAAAGGAATATTTGATACCATTGATATGCTGAAAGAATTTAATCCTAACTTTATCAATGTTACCTATCATCAGCAGATGGTGGTTTACGAAGAGGGAAATGGGGTAATTAAAAAAATTCCTAAACGAAAGAATGTTGGCACCGTAGGGATTTGCTCTGCAATTCATCACAAATATAGAATTGAAACAGTTCCACATATTATTTGCGGTGGCTTTTCTAAATATGATACTGAAGATGCATTGATAGATTTCTATTTCTTGGGCATTGAAAATCTTATGGTAATTCGTGGGGACCCTCGTCCAGGAGAAAAAGAGTTTAAACCAGAAAAGGATGGGTATAGATATGCTTTTCAATTAGTAAAACAAATCAATGATATGAATCATGGAAAATATCTTGAAGATTTAGAAAATGCTAATCCCACAAATTTTTGCATTGGTGTGGCCGGCTATCCAGAAAAACATTTTGAGGCTCCTAATATGGAACAAGACATACTAAATTTAAAAAATAAAGTTGACCAAGGTGCTGATTACATCGTAACTCAAATGTGTTTTGATGTTAACAAATATAAAGAGTTTGTAAAAAAAGCAAGGGCAGTTGGTATTACTGTTCCAATTATTCCTGGAATAAAACCATTTACACGCAAAAGGCAACTTACGACTTTACCAACAGACTTTCATATCTCATTCCCAAACGATTTAGTAAAAGAAATATTAAAAGCAAAATCTAAGGAAGCTATTAGAGAAACCGGAATTGAATATACTGTCAGTATTTGCAAAGAACTTATTGATTTTGGGGTGCCGGGTCTTCATTTTTACTCTCTTGGTCGTGGCAAGGATGTGCGTGATGTGGTGAAAGAGATATTTTAAAGTAATTTAGTTAATTAGTGAATTAGTAAATTAGTTTACCAATTTACCATCCCCGATTGGATCGGGGATTACAAATTTACCCTGTGGAATAGATTTACCATTTTCACCCCGTTAGAAATCAAAGACTTTCTAACGGGGCAGGCGGGGTGAACCAATTTATTTTATGAACAAATTTTTAAGTCTCTTAAAAGATAAAATTGTAGTTTTTGATGGAGCAATGGGCACCAGCATTCAAACTATGAATCTGTGCCCAGATGACTTCTGGGGCAAAGAAGGATGTAATGAAATTTTGGTATTAAGTAGACCAAACATCATTAAAGAAATACATTCCTCTTTTTTAGAAGTTGGCTGTCAGGTAATAGAGACTAATACTTTTGGTGCGAATAAGGTAGTTTTGCAAGATTACAATTTTGCCGAAAAAACTTATCAAATAAATAAAAGAGCTGCCGAGATTGCGAAAGAGGTTGCAAACGATTTTTCCTCATCCAATTTTCCCAGATTTGTCTCTGGTTCTGTCGGTCCTGGTAATAAACTTCCAACACTTGGACAAATAGATTTTGATACTTTAGCAAGAGCTTATCAAATACAAATTGAAGGGCTGATAGATGGCAATGTGGATATAATTCAGATTGAAACTGCTCAGGATTTGCTCCAGATTAAAGCTGCACTTTTTGCCACTTTCAAGGTTTTTCAAAAGAGAAAACTGAAAATCCCAATAATCGTCCAGGTTACAATGGGAAAAAACGGCAAAATGTTGCTTGGCACGGATATGCTAACCGCCTTAACCGTGCTTGAACCATTAGATATAGATGTAATTGGGCTTAACTGTGGAACAGGACCAAAGTCAATGAAAGAACATGTTAGAATTCTTTCCCATTATTCGCCAAAATATATCTCGGTTATTCCTAATGCTGGGTTGCCAGAAAATATAAATGGTAAGATAGTTTATAATCTATTGCCAGAAGAATTCTCTAATACACTTGCTCATTATGTGAAGGATTTTGGAGTAAATATAGTTGGTGGCTGTTGTGGAACTACTCCTAATCACTTGAAAGCATTGGTAGATGCTGTTAAAGACACTTTTCCAATAAAGAGGACTTTTCAACTCGAACCATCCGCTGCCTCTCTTTATGACATACAGAATTTCTCAGTTTCTCCTAAGCCTTTGATTATCGGAGAAAGGACCAATGCAAATGGCAGCAAGGGATTTAGAGAATTTCTTAAGAATGAAGATTGGGATAAGATGGTTGAAATGGCTTTGGACCAGCAAAGAGAAGGTGCTCATCTTTTGGATGTATCCACTGCTTATGTAGGACGAGATGAAAAAACGGATATGTCCCGGCTTATCTTCCGTCTAAATAAAGAGATTGAAATCCCGCTGATGATTGATACTACAGATATTACTGTGATGGAAGAAACACTGAAAAGAATCGGCGGCAAAGCAATTATCAATTCAGTAAATTTTGAAGATGGTGAGGATAAGGTCAAAACAGTAATTTCTTTATGTAAGGATTTTGGAGCAGCTTTGGTATGTCTTGCTATTGATGAAGATGGAATGGCATTTTCAGTGAACAAGAAGGTTGAAATAGCCAGACGGTTTTATGATTTGGCAATAAATTGTGGAATGAGTCCATCCAATCTATTTTTTGATACGCTTACATTCTCACTGGGAACGGGAGACAGACAATATTTTAATGCTGCTAAGAATTCCCTTGCAGCTATACACCAGATAAGAAATGAGTTTCCCAGGATGTTTACCATTTTAGGGATAAGTAATGTTTCGTTTGGATTAAATGGAAAACTCCGTAAAGTACTTAACTCTGTTTTTCTTCACTATGCTATTGAGTCTGGGCTTGATGCTGCCATTCTTCATGCTGGAAACATTATTCCACTTCATCAAATTTCTCAAAATGAAAGAAAATTCTGTAAAGATCTGATTTTTAACAGTCGTAAACCTGACTACGATCCTTTAACAGGGCTTATTGAATTATTTAGAGAAAAAGTTGGTAAGGAAAAGAAAAAACGAGAAATTCGCACCCTTTGCATAGAAGAACTCTTACCAAATCAAGTCATCAATGGGACAAAATATAATCTGGAGAAAACTCTTGATGAAGCATTAAAGAAATATAAACCGATTGAGATTATCAACCGCTTTCTCTTAAAAGGGATGGAAAAGGTAGGAGAATTGTTTGATTCTGGTGAGATGCAGTTGCCTTTTGTCCTAAAATCCGCAGAAGTAATGAAAACAGCAGTAAACTATCTTGAAAAATATATGCCCAAGGCAGAAATGAAATATAAGGGCTCAATAATTTTGGCAACCGTGAAAGGAGATGTACACGACATTGGAAAAAATTTAGCAGGAATTATTTTAAGCAACAATGGCATTAGAGTAATTGATTTAGGTGTAAAGCAAACAGCGGATAATATCATTCAAGCTATTAGAAAGTTTAATCCAGATTGTGTTGGACTTAGTGGATTGCTGGTAAAGTCAACTATGGTAATGAAAGAAGATCTGGAGATATTTAACGAGGGAAATCTATCTATACCTTTTATTTGTGGTGGAGCTGCTTTATCTAAACAGTATGTAAAGACACAATTAAACACTTTGTACCAAGGTGATGTGTATTATGCTGCAGATGCTTTTGATGGGCTAAAAATTATGCAGAACTTAATAAAGGAGAAGAGGAAACTATTAGAATCTACAGAGAAATCAGATACTACTATCATTAAAGCAAAAGCGGTAAAAGAAAAAATTCGCGTTTATTCGCGTCCATTCGCGGTTAGTAAATCTATACTGACACAAGCCACCATTCCTGAACCTCCATTCTGGGGAACAAAGATAATTAAGGATATTTCACTTTCACAAATTTTTCCCTGCATAAATAAAAAATCTCTTTATTTTAAGCAATGGCAGTTGAAAATAAAACCAGATAAGCCGGAGGCTTGCATATGGGAATTTGGTGATTCTATTCTGAAAAAAATGAAAGCACAAGCCATAGCCGAGTCAATTATTCAGCCCAAAGTAGTGTATGGATATTTCCCTTGTCTGGCAACAGAAAACGCCTTAATTATTTTTGACCCTAAGGTAAATAAGGAAAGATTAAAATTTTATTTTCCTCGTCAAAAAAATAAACTATACTTATCCATAACTAATTATTTTAGAAAATATACTCCTGATGAGATTGAGAAGGATGTGGTTGCCATAATATTGGTAACTATAGGGAAGGAGGCTTCCGAAAAGAGTAAACTTCTTTTAGAAAATAATTCCTATGCAAATTATTTATACTGGCATGGATTTTCTGTTGTGGTGGCAGAAGCATTAGCAGAATATTGGCATAAGAGAATTAGAGAGGAGTTGCAGATTGATAAGGCAGATTCGCCAGAGATAGAAGGCTTATTTAGAAAAGAATATCAAGGTGCCCGCTATAGTCTTGGGTATCCCTCTTGCCCAGATATTGAGCAACAAATAAAAATATTTAAGCTCCTTAAGCCTGAAAGAATTGATGTTACACTATCCGAAACTTTTCAATTGATACCGGAGCAATCTATAAGTGCTATTATTGTACATCATCCAGAGGCAAAGTATTTTGCAATTTGAATCTATACAATATTTCACAGGTTTGGTTGGCAGAAAGTGATTTTTCAGTGTTTATTTAATAATCTGCCATCTTGTTCCCAACGTCTTCCCCAATTGAATTGGGGATTGGGAACGTATATTTTAATTAACCCGAGTCGGGTTTTATTTAATCCCTTTCAAAATAATATCGCCTACAGAAACATTTCCGCCAGAGGTGTGAGCCAGAGGCTCATCAGCCTCGGGTTGAGATCCGCCATTGGCGGACAAATCCCTGGCAATAACCGGGCATTTTGCCTTTAGTAGGAAAAATATATCCTTCTTCTCATCAGATAAAGCTTCATAATTTCCCTGACCTTTACTGATTATAAAATTAGAATTTTCATATATTTTTAAAAACTCATTACTACAAGTATTTAATACAAGACCTGGCGCATCAGTGCCGGAAGAAACAATAGTTGCTACCTTATCTATTCCGGAATCAATTGTGTCCTGATAAGTTACATCATTTATTACTGGGATTTCTCTTACAACATAGATTGTCGGCTTCTTCAATTGCTCTATCAGTATTTTATCAAATACACTTTCTCCGGCATTGTCTCCAATGTATAAAACTTTGTCTGCTTTTTGTAAATGGCTCTCAAACATCTTGTAATGGTTTATAGCAAAGGGGCTTTTAATAACACCATCAAACTCTTTTTCAATATCATAATCAGTGTTTATGGCAAAATCAATGGCATTCCCTGCAATTGCTACTTTAATAGCAGTTAACAGTGGCTGTGAGGAATTATGGACAATCTTTTGGAAACAAGGATATAATCTGAGAGCCTCTTCAATATTTTTATGTTTCAATTTAGCATAAGGGTCAGATTTTCCAGTAAGCATACGAATCTTTCCGTAAATTATTTTCCCAAATTCTGGAGGCGTGCTTTCTAAGGGCATTTGATTAATTAATAATCCAATTTCACTTAATAACCTTTTTGTTTTTGAGTCGTTAATATTAGTAACCCTTGCAGCTCTAAGTGCTTGTTCCAAAAAACAAGGAATGCACTCAAGATAGGTTTTCATGATATGAGCTGTCCCTCCAAAATGAATGGCGGACAGGCAGGGACCATATCTTCAAGGCGTAGTTTTAATGAAGCCTGATCCCTGACAGTGATTGACAGTGACTTGTGTCATGGTATGGACCATGACACCTCAGTTTAACGAGAGATAAAATTGGGACTAAGTTCTAAAAAAGTCTCTTATTTTTTCTATAAAGGTTTTTTTCGGTTTCTCTTCAAAATATCCTTCAACCATACTTTCAACAGGTTCATTATGAATAACTCTTCCTGGATTTTCTTCTAAAAGCAGCTTGGCTAAGTCTTCTGTATAATTCTCTGATAAGTATTCATAGGCTTCTTTTAGCATAATAGGTCGTTTATTTAGATGATGGACATCAGATGCGATAAAATGGACACACCCAGTTTGTAAAATCCTATGGGCAAGTTTTTGAACATTTTCACCATAATTACCAAAAAAGCTTCCGCTATTCAACTGTATAAGAATTCCGCGGTTAGCAATATTAATCAGACGATTGAAATCGTTTAAAAATGGTGTAAAACGTTCAGCATGAGCGAGAATTGGAACATATCCTGCTACCTGAAATTGATATAATGTCTCTTCAAAATTGTCAGGAAATCTTTGTAGGTCAGATTCTATCAAAATATACTTGCTTCCAGCTAAGCTCAACTCTTCTTGTTTTGTTTTCTCAATAACATTTGGTTCGTAATAAAGCTCTGCACCTTTGTATACTTTGATTGGTAACTTGTTTGCAATTATTTCTGTTTTTAGTTGTTCTATTTTTTCATCTATGATTTTTTTAGTATTATTATAAACACCAGTGATTATATGAGGAGTGGCAATTACTTCAGTAACCTTATTATTTATTAGTTCACGAATTATTGCTAAACTTTCCTCAATGTTTTTAGCGCCGTCGTCTATACCTGGTAAGATATGAGTATGTATGTCTATCAATTTTTCTTCTCCCAATGGATTGCATGGGCAAATTTTTTAATTAAATCTTTGTCATTATTATCTTCTATTGCAGAACCAATAACGACAAAATCTGCACCAGCCTCCACCTTTTCTTTTGCTTGCTCTGAGGTTTTTATTCCTCCGCCAACAATCAGAGGTATGTTGATATTATTTTTTACATTTCTTATCATTTCAGTGGGGACAGATATTTTTGCCCCACTACCTGCATCCATAAATACTAATTTCATACCCAAATACTGAGCTGCTAAAGCATGTGCAATGCCAATATCACATTTATTTCTGGGTATAGGAACACTGTTGCTCATATATTGTACAGAAGTCAGAGAGCCGGATTCAATGAGCATATAACCAGTAGGAATTGTTTCAATTCCTAATTTTTTTATCAAGGGGGCAGCTTTTACCTGGTCGCCTATTAATAATTGTGGGTTTCTGCTACTTACCATACTCATAAACAGAATTGCATCAGCATAGGCCGAGCACACATTGAAAATTCCTGGAAATATTATAATTGGCATTTTTACGGCTTGTTTGATAGCTTTTATAGTAGGGCTAAAATTATCTTCCAACATAATACTGCCGCCTACCAGAATGGCATCTACGCCAGAAGAGGCACATTTAACTGCTAATTCTACCACTTTTTCTGGTTCCTGTTTGTCAGGGTCTATTAAACATAAAAAGCCAGCTCCTTTGGTGTTGATGGTTTTTAGCAAAAAATCATAAACTATCCCTTTATTCATTTGAAAACTCCTTGCTTCACCGTAGCCTGTCCACGCTCCGTCGCTCCCCGATTAAATCGGGATGGAAGGTGGGGAGAACGAGCTAAGAACCTCGTTCTACATTTACGGGCAGACACTAAGTCATTGTCCGACCCAAAGTAAAGCTAAGCATAGCATCATATCTATTTTCATAAGCTTTTCGGAAGTTCCTGCAACTTTTTTACTCATTTTCAAAAATAGAATTAATAAATTTACCAGAAGATAAGCATCGCACAAAACAATTATCAGAATAAAAATAGGGAATTCATAAAACTTATGAAATCCCAATACTGTCAAGATAGTAAGAAATACCCAAGATAGGAATAACAGGACAAGCGTGCTCTTCTCACCATATATAATGGGAACAGTTTGAGCGCCAATCATCTTATCTCCTTCAATATCTTCTAAATCCTTTACCAGTTCTCTTATTATGGTATATAAAAATGCACAGCCAAACACGAAGAATGAATTCCCAACATTATTGTTTGCAAAACCACCATAGATGAAGGTTGAACCAGTAACAAAAGCAACCAGAATATTTCCGAGGAATTCCAGCTTCTTTCCTTTATAAGCATAAAGATAAAGTAAAAATGAGTTACCAATCGCAAGCAGAATTATCCAGGGATTTTTAATGCAGATACTGATAACAATTCCACCAGTAAATAACAAAAAAGCATATCGTTTGGCATTTAAAGGTGAAATTATGCCACTGGGAATTGGCCTTTCTGGTCTGTTGATTTTGTCAATATCTCTATCAAAAAAGTCATTTATCACATATCCACCACCGGCAATTAGAGCAGCCGACAATGAAGCTAAATACGGAATAAATTGATGTATGCCTTTGGCAAACCAGAAAGCACCAAAAAGAACGGATAGGATAACAAAGAGAAAATTGAAAGGACGAATAATTTTAATATATGAAATGAATTTCATTAGAAATTAGGTATTTGTAATTTGTAATTGCAACGAAGTTGCATCATGGCACTCTATCTCTTATTGTTTCCAGAAATTCCATAAGTACCTGATTGTTTGGCATATATTTGATAATATTATGAGCGTCGTGGATAAGTTTCAGAGCTTGCTTTTTGGATTCTTCAATACCAAGCAAGAACGGGTATGTAACCCTTTCATTTCGCTGGTCTTCACCGGATTCTTTTCCCAGCAATTCATCTGCACCAACCTCATCCAGAATATCATCAATTACCTGATAAGCAAGTCCAATATTTAATGCAAAATCAGTAAGAGCATTAGTAACTTGCTTGGTAGCATTAGCCATCACACAAGCCATCTGCTCGGCAGCCCGTAGCAATGCGCCTGTCTTTTTTAAATGAATATCTCTAAGCACATGAAGTTTAACTCTTTTCTGCGCAGATGTCAAATCTACTACCTGACCACCTATCATACCACGAGTAGAAGCAGCATCAAGTAGTATTTCTAAGCATTGCAAAGCTTTCTTGTGATTGTTGAGTTTTAGTATGGTCTCAAACGCTTTTGTAATCAGGGCATCTCCAGTTAGTATTGCTATAGCATTACCAAATTTTTTGTGACAACTGGGTTTTCCGCGCCGCTCATCAGCATTATCAATAAATGGAAGGTCATCATGGATTAATGATGCGGTATGAAGCATTTCAATGGCAGCTGCAAGAGGAAGCAATTTCTGGAGCGCTCTACTAGTATGGCGGTTAACTAACATCTCATAAGTCGCTATTAAGAGAATAGACCGAAGTCGTTTACCGCCTGCAAAAATAGAATACCTCATCGCCTTATGAATTTTCTGTGGATATGTATCTGCAGATGGAAGATACTTATCAAGAGCCTTATTTATAATTTTTCGTCTGCCTTCAAAATATTTTTCTAATAACAATCTTCCTCCTGTATTTTGCCCGAATTCTTTGAGCAATTAAAATTTTCTTTGGGCAAAAAAATCTTTTTCTGCTTTGTTGTCAATATTTTGAGTCTAAAATTTCTTTTGCTATGAAAGTATAATATTTCAAAATTATTTTATTTATGTTTTACAGCAGCGATACAGGATCCATATCAATCTGCATCTTTATGTAACTCGGTATTTTTACATTTTGCTGAAACCAATCAATAAACTTTCTGGCAGTATTTCTGTTTTTTGCTTTCCGCTAAGCCATTTATGTGAATTTTAGAATATATAAGAAAATTTTCAAAAGTCAAATTCTATTTGGGGACTCTTCTTTCTTATCAATTTGCTAATTATATCAACAAATTTTTTGGCAGTTTTCAAGGCATTTTCTGCTTCTTTTCTTGAACAGGGAATAGCAGGTTCATAAATAAAACGATGTCTTTTCCTTCTCATAAAATCATAATTATTGATAACTTTTTTAAATTCGTTTCCTAATACCGAACTTGCAAATTTCACAACGGTTAGATGTTTATTTTTGATCTCAGGTCTGAATCCATCGCTGAACATTAAAGCTAATCCTGAACGCAGTATAGCATTATATGCATAATTATAAGCACATTCTTCGTCCTCATGTAGGTTTCTTTTAGCAGTTTTTAAATCAATATAAGCTCGCTTTATCAAGTTTTCTACGGCTTTGTTATCAATTGGGCACTTTTTAATCAGTCCTTCTTTAAAAAGTGATTCTTTTGAATCTTTATAGATCATCTTTGTTACCAATTAACATTATCTTTGGGTTTTTTAATAAATCTATAGTAAAACCACTTTTAGCTCTTTTTTGGGTTTCATACTCTTTTAAAGAATAGAGGGTGATATTTATCTCTCTTTTTAGAATTTTTTCTAATTCTGCAATTTTTTCATTTAGATTAGAAGTATCAGGATTTCCAATTATCATAAGGTCTATATCACTGGTAGGACTTTGACGGTTTGCAGCAAATGATCCGTAGATGAAAGCTGTTTTTATTCTTTTGATAGAAGACAATTCTTTTCTCAATCTTCCTTCAACTCCTACAGTTTTAGAGACAATGCTACTCAATTCTTCGAATAAGGGATGCTTGATATTTAGAGAATAGTAGAGGAGATTTCCAAGCTTTTCTGTGTTAAATAAATTATCTTTTTGAAACTTTAAAAGTTCTCTACGGATACTCCCCGCTGAATAACCTAATAAGCGTTGCAGTTCTCTTAAGTAGTATTTTTGAGAAGGATTGGTAAAGAAAATAGCAAGTAAATCCTGCCTGATTTTTGATTTCGTAATGTATAAACTTTCTAACAATTGGACTCCTTTTTGAGGACATTTGAACTCAAAATAGGATACAATGTCAAATTTTTTCTTAAAATTTTCTTAACATAATAGAAACATTAGACTAAACTTAATTATTTCACTGCAGCGATACAGGATCCATATCAATCTGCATCTTTATGTAACTCGGTATTTTTACATTTTGCTGAAACCGATCAATAAACTTGCAAACTGCATTTCTATCTTTTGCTTTAATCACAATATGATACCGATATTGTTTGCGAATTTTACTTAATGGCGCCGCAACTGGACCTAAGATAATTATCCGCCAGCTGGCTGACTTTTCAAATAGTTTTAGTTTCTTCCTGATTGCAAACACGGTTTTCTTTAATTTGTTTTCGTCATTCAATATAAAAAGTAATCTAACTAATTTTGTATATGGTGGGTAATGAAGTTTTTTTCGTAATCCAAGTTCAAGTTCGGTAAATCCTATAAAATCCTGTTTTTGTGCAAACTGAATACTATAATGTTTAGGATTGTAGGTTTGCACTATGACTTCACCTTTTTTTTCACTTCTGCCTGTGCGTCCTGCTACTTGTGTAATATGCTGGAAGTTTCTTTCAGCAGCACGAAAGTCGGGTAGATTAAGATTTACATCAGCAGAAATAATGCCAACCAGAGTTACATTTGGGAAATCCAGCCCTTTTATAATCATTTGTGTTCCAAGCAAAATATCAATATAACCATTTCTTACTTTATCAAACACCTTTTGATAAACCTGTTTTCCTCTGGTTGTATCTGTATCCATACGGGCAATTCGTGCTGTAGGAAAAAGAAACTCCAGATTTTTTTCTATCTTCTCGGTTCCTGGAGAGCCAAAGTTAAATATGTATCCGCCGCATTCCGGACACTTTTTGGGCAAAGCCTGATTATATCCGCAATAATGGCAAATCATACGATTGTTGTACGAGTGATATGTAAGGCTGATATTGCAATTTTTACACTGGAAAACCTTTCCGCATTTAACACATTGGATATAAGAAGCATAGCCTCTCCTGTTTTGAAAAAGAATTATCTGCTCTTTCTTTATTAATCGGTCTTCTATTTTGTCTTTAAGAAGTTGTGATAAGATTTCAGTATGGTCCTTTTCTTGTCGCATATCAACGATAGTGAGTTCGGGCAGGATTTGATTTTGTACTCTTTCTTTCATTTCCAACAGCTGATATTTGTTTTGACTTGCATTATAGTATGATTCCAAAGAAGGAGTGGCACTTCCTAAAATTACAACGGCATTATTTAATTTTCCTCGCAATACAGCCATATCTCTGCCATTATAAAGAGGATTCCTATCAGTTTGCTTATATGTGTTTTCATGCTCTTCATCCACGATTATCAAACCGATATTTTTAAGTGGAGCAAAAATAGCACTACGAGGACCAATTACGATTTTCTTTTTACTTCTATTAATCTCATTCCAGGAATAAAGCCGTTCTCTATCACTGAGTTTGCTGTGGATAACCGCAATATCATCTCCAAAATGAGCATAAAATCTTTCAACAGTTTGAGGAGTTAGTGATATTTCAGGTATAAGCATTATTGCTGTTTTCCCTTTTGTTAATACTTCTTTTATCACTCTGATATAAACCTCTGTCTTCCCACTTGATGTAACTCCGTGTAAAAGGAATGTTTGAAATTTTTTGTAAGAGATTGCTTTTTTAATCTCTGAAACGATATTATCTTGCTCACCCGTAAGTTCAAATTGTGGAGGAAAAAATTTGTTGATACTTTCAAAAATGTCTGGATAAACTTCTTTTTTGACAAGATTGACCAGTCCCTTTTCTCTCAATTTATTAATAATACTATAAGAAAATTTTTTAGCAATCTCGGAAACAGGGATTGTCTTTTCCTCACTTTTTAGAAATTCATAAAGCTCTCTTTGTTTAAAGGTTAGATCTGTGGTTGCTTTTTTCTCAGTTAATGTTAGGCAATTGACTACTTTCTTTTCAATTTTTCTTTTGTAACTCCTTTCAATTTCAATAATATTTTTCTTTTCCATTTTCAGCAGAGTTTTGAATAATGACGGGATTTTTTGTTTTTGCAATGTCGCAATAGGAACTGGTGAGTCTAATTTTTTTAGAACATTGGTTATCTTTTGGTACTGAGGCATGGAAGAATTTTCAACTTTTAGACTAATTTTCTGAATTGTATTTACATTTACTCCTGCTGGAAGCATAGCTTTTAGCACTAAACCAATTGGACAGAAGTAATATTTAGCGAGCCACTTAGCAAGTTGGAATAGTTCATCATTAATGATTGGCTTTTCATCAATAATCTCTTTTATTTCTTTTACTTTTTCTGGTTCAAAATCAATCTTTTCAGGAAATCCGATTATGATACCAGTTTGTAGTCTGTAATTAAAATCTATAAGAACCCTCTGCCCAATTTGTGGATGAAGCTTTTCTTCAACCTTATAGGTAAAGGTATTTGGGTTGTTTATTGGGATTGCGATTTCTAAGAACATTTTCGGTTAAAGGGTATATGGTATAAGGAAATAAGGATATAGTGGCTGGGTGGATAATACCAGCCAGAATAAAAAGTAAAAGAAATGTTTAACTTATTCATTTTGGATGAATATATTTATAATAATAAATTAAATTAAAATAAGATTTTATTAATTGTTATTGTCAATTTTTATGTAAAAATTTGGGTTATAAAAGGTCTCCCAGCAACTGGATTTTACTGGGAGACTTATGATTAAGATGCAATCTATTTTAGTAAATGGGATTTGTTTTCCAGAATTTTAACGAATTAGAATCATTCTCTTTGTTACTTTAAACTTGTCCATTTCTAAACTATAGAGGTAGATTCCACCTGGGACGGGTCTTCCTTTCTCATCTTTTCCATCCCACACAACCTCATTAATTTGATATTTGCCATTTGGAATTTGAAATTTTCTGATAAGTTGTCCTCTTACATTATAAATTTCTAAATTAATCTGCTTATAGAATATCATAGGAATATTTAATAGTTTATTTAAATTAAATGAGATAGTTGTGGATGACGAGAATGGATTGGGATAATTCTGCAGTAAAATATCATTTAAATTATTAAGTTCTGGTTTATCCACAGCATGAGTATCCTGCCATTCATAAGCACCCATATCTATTCTACCACCTGATATTCTGGGATAACCTGCTAAGTCATATTCGGGTAAATGAAGTCCTGTTGTATCAATTGTGCCAGAGTCTATGCAGCAAGAGCTATCCGAAAGTGCATAAGGATAATCTCCTGTTCCTATCCAGAAAGGGTCTTCATCTTTATTACCTTCCAGCCAGTTAAGTGTATTATTTCCTAAAACCATAATGTCCCACATACCGCCCTGTATTAGACTATTTTGCACAGTAAGAGTACAAGGCATATCTCTTCCATCAACAACTAATTCTCTCGGAATATCTCCATATAAAATTGAATTGATAATATTTACCTCTGCTCCATAATCCAGTTTTACTGCTCCTCCTGTTGGAGTTGTATTATCCCCAATAGTTGAATTTATTAGGTCAACCTTTGCATTATTCATAACAGTTAATGCTACGGATGAAGGAAACCAAAATGTATCATTATTAACATTATTTGTAATTTGAACATTCTTAAACACTCCATAAAAAATGTCTGGAATTGACATTCTACCAACTACATTTATTCCACCTCCATAACCTACATCTGGATCCTCATCAGGTAAATTGTGATTTACAATGCAGTTCTCAACCGAAAATTCTCGCGATATTTCATCAGTATTTGTTAAATTTAATGCTATTCCTCCAAGATTATTAAAAATATATATATCTTTCAAAAATAAATTTACTGTATTATTAATAACCATTCCACTTTCACCTGACCCTTCACAATTATGAATAGCAAGCTTTTCTAGTAATATGTTATTATTTTGTCTTATTTTTATACCTGCCTGATTTGTTGCGTATCCATTTATAATAGAAATATTTTTGATAGCATAATCTTTTTCAAGATCTTCAGCATTTATTAAGTAAGACAAACCTTCACCATCTAAAATTGTATTTTCCATACTATCTCCGATAAGAGACACATAACTTCTGCAATTCAATGGGAATTTTTCGTCATTTAAACTGGGAGAATATATCCCATCAGCAATATGAATGGTATTAGGATGAAGAGAATCAGATGCTATTTTAGTAAGTGCAAAAGCTATCATTCGCAAGGGTTCTTCCGAAGTTAAACCACTGTTATTATTATCTCCATCTGGATTTACATATAAATCTGCAGTTACAGGTTCAAGCTTTGCATTTAATATATTTAATGTTATATCCTCTACTGGATAACCATATGAATCAACAGATTTAATAAAATAACTATCTGGATTCATTACTGTAAATGTATCTACCAATATTTCTAAAGGGGGACATAAATTCTTATGTAAATCAGAACCCCAAGAACTATAATTAATATATATATTATTTAAAAAATAAGGGTCAAATTCAATAATTGATTCATTAAATAATTTAATACCACCACCCCAACCAGTTGCGTGATTGTTTGTTATTGTAACGCCTGACAATGTAATATGTGAGTTGCAACAGTAAATACCTCCTCCCATCTCTGCTTTATTTTCTTTTATAATACACTTTTTTATTATGGGATTTGAATCTTCAACATATATTCCTCCACCAACATAAAAAAATAATCCTAATATTGATCCACTACCATTTTGTATGGTAAACCCACATAAAAGAGTATTTTCATCTTCACCAGAAACAATTTGAACAACACTCCCATCTTGATTGCCATCAATTATAGTTTGATGAATAAAAGAATCTGCTTCAGTAACAATATATAAGCTGGCAACAGTGATGTTTTTGCCATTGAAGTTTATGTTTTCATAATAAGTTCCAGGATAGACTAAAACGGTATCACCATCTACAGCAGCGTTTATTCCTTCCTGTATTGTAGTATAATCTCCTGTTCCTGTTGTATCTACTGTGATAGTATTTCCAATTAATGGAAAATTGGAAAATAAGAATATAATAGATAATAATATTATTTTTTCTAATTTCATAAGTCTCCTTTTAAAAGATGAAACTCAGGAGATCTGCAAAATGAGTAATTTCACTTCATTTCTGGCTACGGCTTGCCTGTCTCGGCTCCCGATGTATCGGGAGATGGGCTCCGCCAATCAGTCACGTCAAGCGGTGCCTTGACGGAGACGAGTGTCATTCCCGTGAAAACGGGAATCCATTGAAATACTTGTCCTCACGAAAGTGGGGAAAGGTTTTTGGATTCCGCATCAAGTGCGGAATGACAAGCAAATGGTATTTTGCAAAACTCATAAGGTGAAACTCGACTCGAGTTAAAAAACCCGAGTCGGGTTTCATTCGTGTCTTTTATATTTATCGCATCAACAACATCTTCTTGATTATTCTTTTATTACCAGCAGAGAGCTTGCAGAAATAGATCCCGTTTCCTAAGCTTTTACTATTATCATCTTTCCCATTCCAGGTTATGCTATGATTTCCTGCTGATACCTTTCCTTTTTCAAAGGCTTTTACTCTTTGTCCTCTGATATTATAAATAGATATTTCAACAACCGCTTCTTCTGGCAGGGCATAGGAAATTGTTGTAGAAAAACCGAAGGGATTGGGACTATTTTGTGAAAGAGAAACCTTTGTAGGAAGTTGGATACCTCCACCTGTATTCAGACGCACCAATGAATATCCCTGTCTGCCTGCTATGAGTCTTCTCTCAATATATTCTCCTGTTATGAAATCATATACAGAGTAGCTATTAACCTTTTGTTTATCCCCTCTTCCATAAACAATCTGAAATGTAAGTTCACCAACATCTTTATTTGCAAAATCTGT
>CAYNOU010000011.1:0-4671 GCA_964398885.1 uncultured Candidatus Cloacimonadota bacterium
AAATATCTTAATATATCTGTAAGAATGCTTCATGACTTTGTAAAGATGCAAACTAAATGAAAATAAACTCACCAAAGGTTCGTATATGCAACCAAATTCAAATGAATTAATAAGCGTAAACGAAATGGTTCGTTTATACAAACGTTATCGGAAATCGCAAAAATATAAGGAGGCACAAAAATGAGAAAATATAAAGCTGTTGATGTATCGGAAACACAACTAGAAGATATGGTAAGGAAGGCTCCAGATTTAATTGAAGAGGGTTTAAGGTATATAGATCATCAAAAAAGAACAGCGCGGGGACCTCTAGATGTTCTACTTGCTGATTCAGGCAAGGCTTTAGTTGTAGCCGAACTTAAAGTGGTAGAAGATGATGGTATGCTCGTTCAGGGCATGGACTATTATGATTACATTACAAACAATATTGAAGGCTTTGCAAGGGCATATAAAGACAAAAAAATTGACCCAATGCAAAAGTTAAGGTTATTTTTGATCGCCCCCAGCTTTTCTATACCACTACTCAATAGATGTAAATGGATTGATATTCCAATTTCTCTCTTCACAATTCAGTGCATTGCATTTGAGGACAATCCAAAGGAAATCGTACCAATATTTAAAGAAATAACAATCCCCTCGATGCCTACTAAGGTAGAAGTCTATACTCTTGAGCAGAGACTAAGCTATATGACTGATAACAAAGTCAGAAAGACGGTTGAGAACTTGTTGAGTGAGATAAAAGAATGGGACAAAGATAATATACTAATTGAGCCAACAAAATATGATATTTCCATAAAAGTTTCTGGAAGACTATTTGCATATATTTGCCCTCGAAGAAAACACTTTATGATTTATACTTACGATACTGATGGTGAGTGGAAAGGTTTCCCTGTAAAATCAGATGAAGATTTAAAAGATGTAACAATACTGGCGAGAAGTAACTATGATAAATACAAATAGGGCGACTTCCGATAACCCAACATATACGGCTCACTTCTTTCGCCCAAATTTCGGCTATGCCAAAACTTCGTATATGCTGGAAACGTTAGACAAAAATATATGATGAATAATAAAAGTATACTTTATATCCTTACAATACTGTTTATTTTTACATTAATGTCCTGCTCAAAAAGGATTCCTGAATTCAATGGTGAAAAAGCCTTCCAATACTTAGAAAAGCAATGCTCATTCGGTCCAAGAAATCCAAACTCAGATGGTCATCTTCTATGCAAAAATTATATTATTAACTTTCTTGAAGAGAATGGAGCAGAAGTAAAAACTCAGGAGTTTTCTGAAAAAGTTAGAGACGAAATCTACAATCTCACAAATATAATCGCTACTTATTATCCACAAAGACGAACGCGAATCATTATTGGCGCACATTGGGATACCCGTCCCTGGGCAGATTTGGATAGTTTGGAAGAAAATCGAAATCTACCCATTATGGGTGCAAATGATGCAGCATCAGGTGTATCAGTTCTTCTTCATCTTGCAGAAATTTTGAATAATTATGAGCCACCATTATTTGGTGTAGACCTTCTCTTTTTTGATGGAGAGGATGCTGGAACTCCTGGCTCAAATGATGAATGGTGTCTGGGTTCAAAATATTTTGTCCGCCACCTGGCTGATAATGGAATAGAACCTGCATCCGTTATTATTATTGATATGATTGGAGATAGTGACCTCAATATTGACATTGAACGATATTCATACCAAAATTCCACTGAATTAGTAGAACAAATCTGGAAGATTGCAAGGTCACAAAATATATTAAATTTTAACACAAAAATTTCTGATTTTATTTACGATGACCATTATCCGTTTTTAGAAAAAGGATTTAATGCCATTGATATAATTGATTTTGATTATCCATACTGGCACACTCTGCAAGATACTCCAGACAAATGTAGTCCGCTAAGTCTGCAAATAATTGGCGATGTGCTAACAGAATTCATTTATAAATCAAACGAAGGGTAACAAATAAATATAATGAATAAAATTTTTACAAAAGATGAACGAAAAATCATTGTTTTCCTAATTGCATTTCTTGCTCTTGGGTTAATTGTTGTTAATGCAAAAAATATTATTCAAAATTTGAAATCAGATAAAGAGAAAACCAATGTTGACAGTTTGGAAGTTATCATAGAAAAATCTCACACTATCCCAAAAATCAATATAAATGAAGCAGATATAGAAACTCTGTCTGAATTACCAGGAATCGGACCGGCAAAAGCAAAAACTATTTTTGATTATCGCGAAAAAATTGAAGCATTCAAATCTTTAATTGAGCTGACAAAAGTAAAAGGAATTGGCAAAAAAACTCTTGCAAAATTGCTTCCTTATCTTGAAATGATTGGAGATTCTGCAGAAGTAAAGTCTTTTCTGACTGCAGAAAAGTCAGTAGAAATTGCTGGAAAGATAAACATAAATACTGCCTACAAATCTCAATTGATGTCTCTCCCCGGCATTGGCGAAGGTAAAGCAGATGCAATAATTGAATATCGCAAAACTAATGGTCCATTTAAATCTATTGAAGAAATAAAAAATGTGAAAGGAATTGGTGAGAGCATTTATCAAAAAATAAAGGATAAAATTGAAGTATATATGAACAATGTAAGTGAAAGCATTAAGGACAAAGAAATTATTCAGGACAGTCTGGAAATAAAAAAATCAAAGGAGGCAAAAAATGAATAAGAAAATGACGAAAAAGACAAAAGGAGCCATTATTATCTTGGTTTTAATTCTGGTTGTCGTAATTTTACTAATTATAGGTAACAATTTGCGGCAAGCTTCACAAAAGAAAAAAGAATTTCAAGAAGGTATGGAGAAAGTTGAAAAAGAAACAGAAAAGATTGAAAAGATTGATATTAACAAAGCAGATATTGAGACTTTATCAAAACTTCCAGGAATTGGTGCTGTAAAATCTCAAGCAATTGTTGATTATCGTGAAAAAAATGGAGAATTCACATCTCTAATAAATTTAACAAAGGTAAAAGGAATTGGTAAAAAGACTTTGGCAAAACTACTCCCTTACCTAGAGATGATTGGTGATTCAACAGAAATAAAGGGTTTTCTGGCAGAAGAAAAGCAAGTATCCGCCAGCCAGCGGATTGGAAAGATAAACATCAATGCTGCTTCCTTATCTGAACTAACCACATTACCAGGTATTGGTAAGAAAAGAGCCCAGGCTATAATTGAATACAGAGAAAAAATAGGAAATTTCAAAAGCACAGAAGAAATCAAAAATGTAAAGGGAATTGGTGAAGGCATTTATCAAAAAATCAAGGATAAAATTGAGGTAATTGACTAACCTTTAATCTGGTCATAGAAGAAATGAAATAAGTCATCCACTAGCTTGCGGACACACAAAAGTACACGGAATAAACTCTATTAAATTTGAACTTTCTGTGTCCGTTTCGTGTCCCCTATGTTTCGGGGTGGCTAAATAATTCATAGAAGGAATATGAAAGCACTGAAAGAAATAAAAAATATCTTGTTACAGCATAAGGAAGAAATTAAAAAAGAATACAAAGTTAAAGAGATTGGAATTTTTGGCTCGTATGTACGAAATGAACAAAAAGAAAAAAGTGATGCGGATATACTTGTAACATTTTATGAACCCATCGGATTATTTGCATTTATAGATTTAGAAGAATATATTGGAAAACTAATAGGAATAAAGGTTGACCTTGTTTCAAAAAATGCATTAAAACCTATTATTGGAAAATATATTTTAAACGAGGTAATCTATATATGAAAAAACGAGTGTATAAAGATTATATTCAGGATATTATTGAATCAATAAACGATATTGAAGTTTTTACAAAAAATATGTCTTTAGAGGATTTTATTAAGGATAAAAAAACCATAAATGCTGTTGTAAGAAGTATTGAAGTTATTGGTGAACCCCGTTAGATGCTTGCTATCTAACGGGGTGAAGCATCAAAGAGAATTCCAGAATCTATAAGAAAGAAAAATCCATCTATTCCCTGGAAGAAGATGGCAGGTATGAGAGATAAGCTAATTCATGAATATTTTGGAATAGATCTTGCAATTTTATGGAAAACAGTTAGAAAGGATATACCTTCACTAAATTCATTTATTCAAGACTTATTAAAAAATGCGAATGAATAAACTATAAGAAATACTTTCTTAAAAATGTCTAAAAAATCGGTAAGGTAAAAAATGACAGAAAAATCTAAAGGGTCTGCCAGTAGTACGAAGGATTTCATTCCAACGCCCACTTTGGCAAAATTGTATGAAGAACAAGGTAATTACAAACAGGCATTGGAAATATATCAACAACTTTTGGATAAAGAGAAGGATGATGAATTCCTGCAAAAAAAGGTTGAATACTTACAAGATATAATTCAAAATGTAAACAGGAAAGCACACGATGACATAGAAAGTTTTATCTTAAATAAGAAAAATAAGAAATTCTTCCAGATTTCAGAACCAAATAATAAACAAGAAAAACCAAACCAAAATGAACTTAATAAACTTATGAAAGCAAGTGGAGATTTATCAAGCTATCTTGCTGACAGATTTTCTGATTTAACTATTGACCAATTTTGCTCATTCCTTGTAAGTGTTCTGGGGAAAAATAGGAAATTGAAAGATATAAAACTCTCTGAAATACTAAATGCTTTGGAAAGAATGTAAAAAATGACAAAT
>CAYNOU010000011.1:4771-14507 GCA_964398885.1 uncultured Candidatus Cloacimonadota bacterium
AAATGACAAATCTGAAAAAAATGATGTATATCGGCTTGAAAACGGGAATGTCTTCATCAATCCTGAAAAAATCAAACTAATCATTTTTGACAAAGATGGCACTTTATCAGACCTTGATATGTGGCTTGATATTATTAAACACCGTGCAAGACTGCTTGGTAAACACTTTAATTTATCAAATGAGCAAACCGATGATATCATCCGAGCAATGGGAATTGAACCATCAACAAACAAAATTTTAGACATTTCAATTCTTACTCAATCAAGACCCGAGACAGAAAATATCGTGGCAAAAGAACTTGTTAAATTGGGTTATGATTTTGAAGTAGGATTTGAAGCAACCCATAGAATCTTCGGGGCTGTGGATAAAGTTACAGATTTAATGGCAATAGCAAAACCACTTGGAGATTTGAAAGGATTATTTAAACATATTACAGAAGCTGGAATAAAAATCGCAGTTGCAACTTCTGACCTTGAAGAAAGATGCGAAAAAATTATGGAAGCATTTGGCATTCTTGAATATATTACTACAATAGCTGGTGCAGATAGCATCAAGAACGATAAGCCTGCACCTGATATGGTGCATAAAATATGTGAGAATGTGAAAATTTCATCAGCACAAACTTCTGTGGTTGGCGATAATGTCTGGGACCATCAAATGGCAAGAAATGCTGGATGCCCTCTTTCAATTGGTGTTCTCACAGGAAAGGATGATTATGAAACGATGATAGAGTATGCTGATTGTGTGGTGCAGTCCGTGGATAATATAAAAATTGTAAATTAGTAAATTAGTGAATTGGTTGAACTAGTTGAATCAGTTGAATAGGTTGAAGCAATTAAACCATTTTGTCCATTTCAACCAATTCAACCATTTTAGCTATTTATCTCTGTGCCTCTGTGGCTAAAAAAGGTAAATCATGAGAAAAATAAACATTGCAAAAGAAAAAAACAGAATCATATCATTTATCAAAAATTATGTTCATAATGCAGGTTTCAAAAAAGGAATAATCGGCTTATCCGGTGGATTAGATTCATCCGTTTCCGCTTACTTAACAGCAGAAGCTCTTGGAAAGGAAAATGTCATTGTTGTTATAATGCCTTATAAAACACTTTCTTCAACAAATGTTGAAGATGCAAAACTCATCGCTCATAATTTAAGCATAAAATATTACATTTGTGAAATCTCTCCAATGGTTGACAGCTATTTTAACCTATATGAAAAGGATGCAAATAAGCTTCGCCGCGGTAACAGAATGGCACGAGAAAGAATGTGTATCTTATATGACCTTTCTGCTAAGGAAAGTGCTCTGGTCATAGGAACAGGAAATAAAACTGAAATTTATCTTGGTTATGTGACACAATTTGGTGATTCTGCGTGTGCAATTGAACCACTCGGACACCTTTATAAAACTGAAGTTTTGGAAATAGCAAAATTCCTGAATATTCCTTCCAAAATTATAAGCAAAACCCCAAGTGCAGACCTGTGGCAAGGTCAAACTGATGAAGATGAACTTGGAATCACATATAAAATCGCTGATGAAATTCTATACTACATATTAGACGAAAAACTTTCAGATGAAGAGATTGTACAAAAAGGTTTTTCTGTTGATGAAGTAAATCATATAAAAAATCTAATAAAAAAATCAGAATTCAAACGCAGAATGCCATTGAGCTTGGAATAAGCCACAAAAACACACAAAAAATCACAAAAATATAATATAATTCTTTTTAGGTGTTTCGTGTCAGTCCGTGACTAAATAAATAAAATATGAAACATACATGTCCCGAAAACAAATCGGAACACACCCGTCTGCCCGTCTTGGCTCGCCAAGCCGAGACAGAGGCGCCGAGCCTGAAAGGAGTATGAAAATAAGATGCAGCAATATGAGCAGGGGATAATCAAAAAAGAAAATAAAAATTTTCTTTGTGTCTCTGTGCCTCTGTGGCAAGGTATTTTCATATGAAAAGATTTATCGGAATATTTCCACCGAAACGATGCCAGATTTGCAAAAAACATCTGGCTACCAGAAAATGTCTGAAAGTAAAAAGAAATATCTGCTTCCATTGCTGTAATCAAATACGAATAAAGATGGTATGCCCGACAGAATGCAAATTTGCACTCAGACAATCATCAAAAAAACATGAATTAATACTCAATAACTACTCCGAATCAATTGCAGAACAGCAGGAACTTATGAATCTACATATAAGAAAATGGATACACACAAAAAATCCCCTGTTCAATAATATGTCCCCTGTAAAACTTGCAAGAACAAAGAATGGCAAAAGTCAAATAAATGAATTCCTTGAAAAATATGAATCAAAACTTAAATCAACTCTCACCTACAATTATGTTAGGGAAAAACTTTCAATACCAATTGAAAAGAAAACCACTCTTAATCATGAAGAAATGGCTGAAAAATTTCTAAACTTAGTAATAAATTATGACTATGAAGAATCAACCCAACTTCTTATTAATAGTAAAATATATAATAGTGAAGAACTTAAAACAAATTATCTTAAAAGAAACTTTCAAAATAAAGCTTTTAAGGCAATAAAAGTGTTTGACCTTATCCGTTCTGCTTTAAGCAAAGAACAAGACCAGGCGATGGTTGAATTTGAAATCAATGGTAAATATCCCCTATCAATCGTTTTGAAGAAAATCAACATTCAATGGAAAGTGGATAAAAAAGTATTTGGTGAATCTGGCGTGGTGCTTTCTGAAAATGAATCTATCCAACGGGTTGTATATAAATATGCAAGTAAAAACTTTGATGGTGCTTATTCAGACTTGAAACAAAATCTCAAAATCTTTCCAGATTCTCCTGATTTGCATTATTATCTCGGTATCTATTACTCTACAAAAGGCAAAATAAAGGAAGCCAAACAATACTTCTTTAATGCTATGGAATTAGACCCAGAATTTGTTGAAGCAAAATATAACTATGCGTTCCTTTTTCAATCAGAAGGAGATATGGAAAAAGCTCAACCAATCTATGAACAAATACTTCAACAAAAGGAAGATGTCAAAACATTAAATAATTTAGCGGTTATCTACGAGCATAATAATTCATTAGAAGAAGCAAAAATTCTTCTTAAACGGGCTTTAAAATTAAATCCCACCTTTGACTTAGCACAAAAGAACCTGGAGCGAATTAGTGGTTTGCTCACAAAGTTACATAAAAATATGAATAAAAACAATAATAGATGAAACTCAAAAAGTCTGTATTTTATAAAATAATAATCTCATCTTTATTCCTGATTTTCCTCTTCTATTTTGTGAAACCAAATCAAATTTTACAAGCTTTGGGACAAGCAAATCTTTTCTGGGTCCTTCTTGCACTATTACTACTTCCAATGAATTTATCTTTACAATTTCTAAGATGGAAATCATTAGTAATTATAGGCAACAAGAATGTTCCAAATAGTGAAATACTAAAATCAATATTTTACAGTTTTTCATATAGTATTTTTACACCAGCAAGATTGGGTGAAATTGGGAGAGCATTTCATATTTCAAATTCCAAAAAAGGTGATTTAATTGCCCTTGCTTTTTATGAAAAAATTTTTGCTTTTTGTTCACTTTTGCTCTTTGTTTTATTATCCTTAGTATTCTTCAAAAGTCGTCTTTATCTTTTTGGTTTATTTATTTTAGCTTTAATAATAGTAGAGTTAAAAAAAATTGTAAAACTAATACCCTATTTTAGAAAACACGAACAAATTATCCAAAAAGTTAACACCTTAAAGATATCTTTAGTATCTGTAACTTTAGTCTTTGTGTATATTTTTCAGTTCTATCTAATATTAAATGCTTTTAAAAATGTTCCATTTTTTCATTCAATTTTTATGATTTCATTAGTTATCTTTTTTAACTCTTTACCAATAACTTTAAGTGGTTTAGGCATACGAGAATTACTTTCTGTATGCTTTTTTAAAGTTCTTGAGGTTTCACCTGGAAGTGCTGCAAGTGCGGCTTTTCTAACATTTTGCATCAATATATTAATTCCAACTTTTATTGGATTTGTATTGCATTTAATCCCCAAAAAAAATTAAGGAAAGGATTCTATTTCAGACAATAATGGACGAATTTTTAGAGATTGCAATTACTGCTGCAAAAGAGGCAGGAAAAATCATAAAGAAAAATTTCCATAAACAGAAAAAGATATCTTATAAAGGTAAGATTGACCTTGTTACAAATATTGACAAAAAATCTGAAAACATTATTATAAAAATTATAAAAAATTCATATCCGAATCACAATATCCTGACAGAAGAAAGTAAACATTCGCAAGACTTACATCAAGAATTCTGCTGGGTAATTGACCCTCTGGACGGCACAACTAATTATGTTCATGAATTGCCACCTGTTTCTGTTTCTATAGCATTACAGAAAAATAGAGAAAGTATAATTGGCGTTGTTTATAATCCAATTAATAATGAACTTTTTTATAGTGAAATTGGAAAAGGCAGTTTTAGGAACAAACAAAAGATATCTGTTTCAAAAAACAATGATATTAGCAAAGCTTTCCTGGTTACTGGTTTTCCTTACAATATGGAGGATGAGCGGCAAAATAACATACATAACTTTACTAAAGTGATAAAGATAAGCCAGGGAGTACGCAGATTAGGTTCAGCAGCAATTGACTTATGCTATGTAGCTGCCGGAATCTTTGATGGTTTCTGGGAATTGGAACTTATGCCTTGGGATACTGCTGCTGGAATATTAATTGTAAAAGAGGCTGGTGGAAGAATTTCTAAGATTAATAATGAAAAATTTTCTATATTTGACAAAGAAATCGTTGCAACAATCGGTCTCGGCGCCCAGACGGAATGGTTTTATTCACAATGAGCTTTTGAATATTTTAGGAAATTGAGCAAAACTTGACAAGGAAATAGCAAAGGGATAAAAAATTCTGATTTGTTATTTGCAATTTGTTATTCGTTATTTGGTATTTGGTATTTGTAATTTGTTATTTGTTATTTGTAATTTGTAATTTTTGCTTTTTGATTTTCTGCCGGGGTGTAGCGCAGTCCGGATAGCGCGTTTGAATGGGGTTCAAAAGGTCCCGAGTTCGAATCTCGGCACCCCGACCATATCCTAATTTTTAATTTTTAATTTTTAATTTTTTTGTGGTGGATGTAGTTCAGCGGTAGAGCCCCGGATTGTGGTTCCGGTTGTCGTGGGTTCGAATCCCATCATCCACCCCATCTGGCAAAAACCCGAGTCGGGTTCTCCGAACTCTACTCGGGTTTTTTACTTCAGCAGACTGGACTTCATCCCGATTTATCGGGATGAAGTTCAGAATGCTGATTCGCACGACCCTTCAAGCCCAGTATCACTTCGTTCGTCTTTATCCCGTCGTAGCTCTATTGCTGGTTCAAGTATGTTACTTGAACCATTAATTTAAATGTTTAGGTTCATCCGCCAGCTGGTGGATGAACCAGCAGAAGAAACAAGCGAGTCCACATCGGCTCATCGTCGCTTTGCTCCCCCGATATGGTCATTCTTCCCTACTGGGTAAACTTACGAGCCGATTCCCACTACCTTCTAACATAAATATTGACACCTAAACCTTTCCTCTTTTCTTCTTGTTTTTTTAAGATTTTCGATCATAAAATACTTGTCACGGCATAATGTAACGAAGACGGAAAGGAATACTATGGAAATCAAGATAATAAAAAATGGTATGATAATAAAAATTATAAACTCTGCTAAAAAGATTTCTCCACTTGAAATTTTAAGAAAAGAAAAAATAAGCTCTCCAAAGGATCTACCTCTAGCAGAAAAATATATTATTACAGCTGCAAAGATAAATAATAAGATTGTAAGTTTAGAAAAGACAATTGAAGCAGACTGTACCCTTGAAATCTTAGATATTAGCACCAAAGAAGGAATGAGAGTTTATCAAGATTCTCTGTCTATGATTCTGATTCGTGCTGCGCATGAACTTTTTGAAAATGTTCAAGTTGAGGTTAAACATTCTCTCGCTGATGGATATTACATTGAAACCTACTCAAGATTTCTTCTTACTGAAAGTGATGCTGCAAAATTGAAAAGAAAAATGCAAGAATTAATCAATAATGATGAAAAGTTCGTTATGAATGAAGTCAATTTACAAGAAGCTCAAAAAATCTTTGCTAATAATGACATCAAGCTTAATCTTCTCAAATATTGCAGAAGTAAAAAAATATTGATATACAAATTTGGAGACATTCTTGACTTCTTCAATCCGCCAGCTGGCAGTCTTGTGCCATCGTCAGGTTATTTACAATTATTTGATTTGAAATATGTTCCTCCAGGCATTGTACTTAGATTTCCCAAGGTTGACAATCCAGATAGGATTGGGAAATTCCAGAGTCAACCAAATCTTCTAAAAATTTTTACTGAATACGAACGCTGGGGAAATATTCTTAACTTATCTTATGTTTCAACTTTGAACCAAAAAGTTGAAGAGTTTCAGATAGATGAAATCATTCAGATTTCTGAAGCCCTTCACGAAAAGAAAATCGCACAGATTGCCGAAGATATCTATCAAAAAAGAAACTCTATCAGAGTAATTCTCGTCACAGGACCTTCTGGTTCCGGTAAAACAACTTTTGCCAAAAGGCTTTCAATTCAATTAAAAGTAAACGGACTTTCTCCTTTTATGATTTCCCTTGATGATTATTTTCTGGATAGAACAAAAACCCCAAGAGACAAAAACGACGATTATGATTTTGAGTCTATTGATGCTTTAGATAAAAATTTGGTAAACCTGCATATCAAAAAGCTTTTAAATGGTGAAGAAATTGAAATCCCAAAATATGATTTTGTTGAGGGAAAAAGGGAAAAATTAGGTCAGAAAATAAGAGTTAACGCTGAAGATATCCTTCTTATTGAAGGGATTCATGCACTTAATAATCAAATCTGCCCTAATTTGGATAGAAAGAATAAATACAAAATTTATGTAAGTGCCTTAACACAACTTAATCTTGATAATCATAATCGTATTTCAACCTCTGATACAAGAATTATTCGCAGGATAGTAAGAGATTCTCTCTTTAGAGGATATTCCGCATATCAAACAATAAAAAGATGGGATTCTATTAAGGCTGGAGAACAAAAATATGTGTTCAAATTTCAAGAAGAATCTGATGCAATGTTTAATTCTGCATTAGTCTATGAAATGGGCGTTCTTAAAAAGTATGCAATTCCAACTTTACAAAAAGTATCATCTGAATCTTACGAGTATAGCGAATCGCAAAGGCTTATTAATTTGCTTTCTTTTTTCTTGAATATTTCTGAAAATTCTATTCCGAGAAATTCAATTATTCGTGAATTTATATCCGGAAGTGGCTTTAAGTATTAAAGAATAATAGCACACAAAAAAAATGCTGATAAAAGAAGCGGTAAATTATCATTCCTTGTAGAGCGTGGAGCAGAAAGCGTGGAGCGTAGAGCGTAGAACGTAAGATGTAAAGCGAATAAAGTCTATATAAATAGATAGAAAAAAATTACATACAGAGAAACGAATATAATAAATGGAACCTAAAAAAACGAAACTTATAAATAGTTCTAAAAATACAAATTTTGTCCAAGATTACACAGAACTTACCGTCTACAAGTTGGCATTTAAATCTGCAATGCGTATTTATGAACTTTCTAAGAAATGGCCAACCAGGAAAAAATACTCACTCATTGACCAAGTTCTTCGTTCTTCTCGCTCTGTATGTGGAAATATTGCTGAAGCTTGGCGTAAACGATGCTATCAAGCGCATTTTGTAAGCAAATTAAGCGACGCTGATACCGAGTCTGCAGAAACTGAGGTTTGGCTTGACTTTGCTTTGAAGTGTAAATATCTTGGGAAAGATGAGTATACTGAATTACATGACAATTATGACCACATTTGTCGGATGTTGGCAAAAATGATGGCAAATCCAGAAAAGTGGTTACTGAAATCTTACCTTAAAATCCATAAATAGTCTATCCTTTATTCGCTCCACGCTTTCCGCTTTACGCTCTACGCTTCACGCTCTTTGCTTATCTTAATAATTCTTCTTGCTCTTTCAGCCACTGGTTTATCAATCATTTTCCTTCCAAGAGATGCAGTCCCTTTTCCTTGTTTTTTTGCAATTTCAAGAGCTTCCAGAACTTTTTTGGCATACTCAATTTCTTCTTCTGTAGGCTTGAAAACTCTATTTATTATCTCAATCTGATTTGGGTGTATGACGCCCTTTCCATCAAAGCCAAGAGATTTTGCAAATCTGGTTTCAGATTCTAATCCTTCCGTATCACTAATATCAGAAAATACGGTATCGCTTGCCTGGATTTCATTTGCTTTTGCAGCCATTACAATCATTGCTCTTGCCCAAAACAATTCCTTGCCTTCTTTTGTTCTCTCTGCTCCAATATCACGAGTAAAATCCTCGGCTCCGAAACATAGCATAACAACTTTAGGGCTTGCAGATGCAATCTCATTTGCATTCAATACACCTTTTGCTGTCTCAATAATAGGCGATATCCAAATCGCTTTTTCGCCAATAATATCTTCCAATTCTTTGACTTGAGAAGCAAGCTCAGTTTTTGGCAAAAATATAATTTCTGCTTTTGATTCAACAGCCATCTTAGCATCATCTTTTCCATATGATGTATCAAGCGGATTTATTCTTACTCCCTTTTCTGAAACACCAAAATCAACATTCTGAAGAGCGTATTTTACAAGTATTCTGGCAGCATCCTTTTCTGAAGGTGCAACCGCATCCTCCAAATCCATTATAACTGTATCAGCAGAAAAAACTGCTATATTTTGTAAAAGGTTGGGATTATTGCCAGGCATATATAATCTCGTCCGTCGCAGTCTATTCTTCATATTTCTCCTATCTGTTGCCATTACCAAGCTGGGGCTTGGTAATGAGGATATATTGGGGCTTGGTAAAGCATCCCACTTCTCTTTAAAGCACCCCCCTTTTACCAAGCCTCCCGATAAATCGGGATAAAGCACCTCTTAAGCATTCTTCTCTTCCTTTCTCTTTACCAATCCTCCCGATAAATCGTCCCTTCTCTTTACCAAGCCCCAGCTTGGTAAAGCAATATAGAAGCCCTAGCTTCTTATTAAAACTCCAGTTTGTCAACATCCATTATATAATCTTTCCCTGCATAATTTCTGGCACTAGAATAAATCCAATGTTCTGGTTCTGAAACTAATCCTCTTTTTACAGGATTAAAATGGATATAATTTATCTTCTGATTTAACATCTCATAATCCTTAATTATTTTGGGGTGGCTTCCTTCTTGCCAAACCTGATATTCAGAATCCTTTTTCCCTTTCTTTTTATAGTACTTCAAAAGGTTTAAAATCCATTTTCTTCTATCACTTTTTAGTTTTTTTATTATTTCTTTGGCAGTATAACTTTTGAGATTTTTTATAATTCTACTAACAATGTTATTGGAAGAGACTATAAGATGTAAATGATTATCCATTATAACATAATAATGAATTTTCAATCCCTGCTCTCTTCTATAAAATTTTAAGTTATCTATCATTATATTATAATATCTCTTGTTAGTAAACATTGGTATCCATTCAACTATAGTGAATGTGATAAAGTATAACTCGGTAGCTTCATTGCTAAATTTATATGAACTTCTCATAGGCTACTCCATTGCCATTACCAATCTGGGGCTTGGTAATGAGGATATATTGGGGCTTGGTAATGAGGATATATTGGGGCTTGGTAATGAGGATATATTGGGGCT
>CAYNOU010000011.1:14607-46131 GCA_964398885.1 uncultured Candidatus Cloacimonadota bacterium
GATATATTGGGGCTTGGTAATGAGGATATATTGGGGCTTGGTAATGAGGATATATAAGTTCTCTTTACCAATCCCCAGATTGGTAAAGCATCCCCTTCTCTGCACCCCCTTCTCTTTACCAAGCCTCCCGATAAATCGGGATAAAGCACCTCTTAAGCATTCTTCTCTTCCTTTCTCTTTACCAAGCCATCCCAAACTATCCCCGATTCCTGAGCTCGTCAGGAACGGGCTTAATCGGGGATTGATAAAGTAATACTCTATTCAGTCCTATTAAACACTCGCTCTTTGCAATGCACATTCCAATCTTGCTCTAATCACCCAATCAAGTGCACCATAATCATCTATCTTTATAAAAATCTTTTCAATATTATTTTCTTTTATAACTTTCCTAATTGTTTTTTCAATTTCTTTTCCAAACAATTTTTTTACTTTGCTATTAATCTCAATTTTCAAAGTGTCATAGGGCTCAATACTAACCAAACAATCAGACCTTTCAAACTTTCCGCAAGTTGAATTATGCTTAATCTTATTTTGCATATTCCTCCTTAAACTTTTCTCATTTTATCATTATAAATAATCTTATGTAACTGTAACTGCATTCTTATAGGAATTTTTTCCTCTTTTATCCATTCTGCAAGAATCCCTGGTTCTATCATATTATAAGCTGGAGAAAATAAAACATTATATCGTAGTAAATTATAATTTTTAACTTTTTCTATAGCCCAATCAAAATCTTTTTTATCAGTTATTACAAATTTTATCTCATCTTTTAAATTTAGATAATTAATATTCTCCCAATTCATTTTATGAGACATTTTACTGCCAGGGGTTTTAATATCAACAATTTTGATAACCTCTTTTGGAACTCTATTCAATAAAATAGAACCATTTGTTTCTAACAATATCTGATATTTTTCCTTAATGAGTTTATCTAAAAGAAGGTATATATCCTCCTGTAAAAGCGGTTCTCCACCAGTTACTTCAACCAATGATATAGGACTATATTTTTTAATTTCTTTTAGAATTTCATCTACACTAAGTTCAAACTCCTTAGTATAGGCGTATTTTGTATCGCAATATACGCAGAGAAGATTACATCCTGCTAATCTAATAAAAATACAAGGCAATCCCACAAAAGTGGATTCTCCTTGAATGCTGTAAAATATTTCTGATAATTCCATACAAAAGATTAAAGATGAAAGATTAAAGGTGAAAGATTAAAGGTGAAAAATTAATGATTAAAGTGCTGGAGAGATAAAAGATTAAAACAAGAATGCAATAAGATTGAACTTATTTAATTTATTTATAAATTATATTATTTCAAATCCTATCACTCTTTTACCTTTCATCTTTTACCTTTAATCTTGTTTTTAGAAGGGCAGATAACCAAAATGTTTCCTATATCCCAGCTTCTTTTCAATCTTATTTAAAATCATCTCTGGGTGTCCTATCACAAACATTTTTTGAGAATCTACTTCAAACAAATAGAAATTTTTTGCATCCCAAGAAAAATATTTCAAAAATTCTATCCTGCCAAAAATTGGTTTCCCGCGATACATTAACAGTTCAATATCTGAAAAATTAATCTTCAAAAGGTTTTCATAAGGCTCTTTTGCTAACTTCTTTGTAATAAGAATATTTGCATCCTTATTTAATTCTATTTTACCATTATAATTATCAAGCATCAATGCTTTTGCAGGATTTTCTGTAACCATTTTAAATAGTAGTGGTAAAGATACTTGCTTAAATGTTCGGTTTATGTAGGCGAGTTCTTTTAACAGATTTATACTACCAGACAAAGTTGAATCAGTCCCCACACATAGATTAATATCCAGGTTAAGCACTGTATCAAGATTGAGAGTAGTGCCAAGTAAAAATATATTGGAGTTTGGACACCATGCAATACTTGCCTCTACATCTTTAACTTTTTTCAATTGACTTTTCGTTAAAGCAGTACAATGAATAAGAATAGAGTTGCTTTTTAGCAAATCCATTTCTGTCAATCTATCAAATGCTATTTTAGCATCTTCATCAGTACCTTCTGCTAAATGTATAATAAAAGGCATAATATTTTTTGTTTCCTGCATCTCTTTTTTGAGGTCATCACCACCCCACCAATTCTTTAAAAGGATTGAATGCCCTTGCCTATAATCCGAAATAACTTTTATAGGAAAAGAGTTGTAGTATTCACTCTTTTGATTTGGAATATGGTCTTGAACAATTGAAACACCAGAAAAGATATTCTTATACACTCCCAATTTTGCCATTGCTATGCCATCATTTTCTGTAAGATCAACCAGAGTGCCTTTCCAGAATTTGTCTCTTTCAAGAACAGATTCAGAATTTTTCATATCCTTAACCCAAATAGCAGTATTCTTATAAGGTCTATTTGGAGCACCCTTTGGTAACCAATTTCCTACAAGATGGTCGTGAATATTTATTAATGAAGGGTAGGCAACTAAATCTTTGCAATCAACAAAAATATTATCACGGGACTTATCAGATATAAGACCATTTTCAATACATATATTCCCGACACCATTGTTTTTCCAATCTTTCACTATTAGTAAATCTGAAAATTTCATATTTCCAACCTTCTAAATTTTTATACTAAGTTATTTGATTAAAAACACAAATCATATTTTCGAATAAAATAATTAAAATTTTACTAATTAGTGTCAGTCCCTAAATGTAGAACGAGGTTCATAGCTCGTTCTCCGTCCCGATTATATCCATTCTCCGTAGTATCCATTCTCCGTAGGTTTACTCCGAAGGATGAATCGGGACTACGAAGCCCGCCTGCCAAGCATTGGCGGGCAGGGGTGAACTCGTTCTCTTAACGCACATTTTCCGAAAGATCTCCACCAGAGGCGGATCTGTCCTCCAAAGGAGGATGGCATGATGCCTTTGGAATGGAGAGACTATTTACATTAATGACCTTGGTCGGTCTCGGCGCCCAGACGGAAAGGTCGTTCTACAAACCCCCAATTAAATTGGAGGGACTTTACTGACAAACACTAATTAAGATTCTTAATTAATTCTGGTATTACTTCAAAAAGGTCTCCCACAACACCGATATCAGCAAATTTAAAAATTGGTGCTTCTGGATCCTTATTGATTGCAACAATTATATCAGAAGATTTCATGCCAACAATATGCTGAATTGCACCAGAAATTCCGCAAGCAATGTATATCTTTGGTTTAACAGTTTTACCAGTCTGTCCAACCTGATGAGAATATGGTATCCAGCCTGCATCCACAGCTGCTCTTGATGCACCAATTGCAGCACCTAATTTTGAAGCTAACTCTCTTAACAATTTAAAATTATCACTACATTTAATTCCCCTACCCCCAGAAACTATTATATCTGCTTCAGTTAGATTAACCTGTTGTGATTCATCTTTTACAAATTGTAACAATTTTGATACAATTTTTTCTGAATTAAATTCTACTTTCTGATTAATAATTTTGCCAGTTCTTGAAGTGTCTCTTTCCAGAGGAGTCATAACTTTATGCCTAACTGTAGCCATTTGTGGCCTGTTATTTGCACAACGAATTGTAGCCATAATATTACCACCAAAAGCAGGTCTGGTTTGTAACAATTCTCTTGAATTACTATCAATGGCAAGTCCTGTGCAGTCAGCAGTAAGTCCGGTTTTTAATTCAACTGCAACTCTTGGTATAAAAGACCTACCAATTGAAGTTGCACCACATAAAACAATTTCAGGTTTATGTTCTTTTATGATTTTTACAAAAGCCTGAGAGTATGCTTCATCAATAAAATCTTTTACTGTTGGATTATCAACAACATAAACCTTATCAGCTCCATAAAATATTAACTCTTCGGCTTGCTTTTCAATTTCATAACCAAAAAGCACGGCAGAGAGTTCTGTTTCCAATGTATTTGCCAGCTCTCGTGCTTTGCCTAATATCTCGTAAGTAACTGGCATAATCTCATTGTTTCTTTGTTCTGCAAAAACCATTACGCCTTTATAATTCTCTATAGACTCTGTAGGTGTAACTTCTTTTTGGATTATAATGGCGTCAAACGGACAAGCAGGAATGCAAGCTCCGCAAAGTGTGCACTTTTCCAGATCTATAACTGCATTCTCTGCTTCCAATCGTATCGCTTCATAAGGACAAGATTTAATACATTTTCCGCAACCTGTACATCTTTCAACAATTACTTCAATCAATACTACCTCCAAAGTTAAAAGAATAAAATAGAAATTTTTTAGTCAAGATACTTAATGCTGATATCATACATATAATCAAGCTAATTCATCATTTGTGAAATAATAAAATTACATATAAGATATAACAAACCACTAAAATAATTCCATAAACTTTACTGAACCTTTTACCAATTTTTGAGAATAGAAGAAATAATAATGATATTCCAAGACAAATTAATATATCAAAAATTACACTTGATTCTATTGATATCGGACTGATAGTTGCCGCAATTCCCAACACAAAAAGGATATTGAAGATATTGCTTCCCACTATGTTACCGATTGCAATTGATATCTTTCCTTTTGCTACTGCAACAATAGAGGTAACAATTTCTGGAATAGAAGTTCCAAACGCAACCACAGTTATCCCAATCACCTTTTCACTAACTCCCCACATATTGGCCACTATTCTTGCGTTTACTACTGCAAGATGACCACCCAAAGCTATACCTACACCACCTATGATTGTTAGACCTATCGCTTTGCCAATAGAATATTTTTCTTCCTGAGCAACTGTTTGTTTATTCCTTCTATCTTTAACAGCCATTCTTGATAGATAAAAAATAAAACCAACAAAAAGCAGTAGAAATATTATCCCTTCAACTCTTGAATAAGTGCATAAATGGGAACCTCCTTTTGAATAATTCAATCCAAAAAGTAGCATCAATACAGTAGCAACAATCATAAAAGGCATTTCTTTCTTGATTGTGCTTGACTCAAAAAATAAAGGTTTTATCAGTGCGGCAATTCCTATTGCAAGACAAATATTAGTGATATTACTTCCTATTACATTCCCAAGAGCAATGCCATTCACTGCAGTAATAGATGCCTTTATGCTGACAGCAGCCTCCGGAGCACTCGTGCCAATAGCTGCGATAGAAAGCCCGATGAATAGTTGAGAAACCCGACAATATCTTGCAATCTGTGATGCGCCTTCTACAAAGTAATCTGCACCTTTTGCTAATAAAATAAATGCAATAATTAGAAAAATATACGGAAGCATAATCTGTTTAAACCTCTATCCAATCAGTGGGTTTGTGCTGATATGCAACATAAAGATTACAGTCAGATTTTTTAGCATTTAAAATTTTTGACATTTCATCATGAGCGATTTCCGGTTCATTATTCTCCTCGCTTAGATGAGCTAAAACGATATTCTTTAGATTAGGATTAATAATCTCATCTATCAACTCACAGGCTTGAGAATTTGATAGATGACCATTTTTGCTCTTTATCCTTTGTTTTAACCACCATTCATACGGACCATTAATAAGCTTATCAAAATCATGATTACTTTCTAAAATAATTGTTGATGGGTCTTGTGTTTTTTCTTTTACAAGCTTGGTCGGATATCCCAAATCTGTCAATATTACAAGTTTTTGTTTAGAACCTCTTTCCTGAATTTTGAAGCAAGAATTATCCGCACTATCATGCGGAACGGAAAAAGGCTCTATCAAAAATTCATTAAAAGTAAAAGGTTTTCCATTTTCAAAAAACTTTACATAATCAACTTTTTCAAGACGATAATTTGCAGCATTAAAAGTTAACTGATTTATAAAAAGTGGGATATATAATTTTCGCACAATAGGACCTGCACCTTTTATGTGGTCAGAATGCTCATGCGAAATAAATAATGCCTTGATTGAGTTTTCATCTACTCCAACTTGATTTAATCTTTCTAATATTTTTCTGCAAGAGAGACCTGCATCTATCAAAATATTCGTCTCACTACCCGAAACCAATATTGAATTTCCCTTGCTACCACTTGCTAAAATACAAACTTTCATATGTAAATAGCTTTTATATTTGTATGGAGTAGTTCCGATATATCGGAACTGAATTCGGCAAGAGACTTGCCGACTCCAAATCACCTGAAATTTTCATTCTCCTTTGACCCGATATATCGGGATGTATGTTTCATATTACCAATTTTTTTCAACAGGTTTGATTTTAGTTTTCTTTAACAATTGTTTCACTTTTTTCTTTTGATTTTCTTTTTCCACTCGTTGCATAGCATCAAGTATTCTTTCTGCCTGCTTTAATTTTTCTTCAGAGGCTTTTTGCTGTTGTTCTTGTTGTTTTTTATCTTCTTTTTTCTGCTGTTGTGATTGCTGCTCTTGATTTTGGTTTCCTTTCTGCTCCTGCTTTTGTTTTTGTTTCTGACTTTGTTCTTTCTTATTCTTATCAGATTTTTGTTTCTTATCCTGATTATCCTGCTTTTGCTGTTGCTCATGGAGAAGTTGCTTTGTTAGTTCATAATTATATTTTGCATCCATATTATTAGGATTACTTAAGAGCGAACTTTTATAACTTTCTAATGCTTTATCATAAACCTTTTTCTGAAAATATGCATTACCAATATTGTAATATACATTTGATTTATCAATTTTGTCATCTATCATACTATTTTTATATTCAGTAATAGCTTTATCATATTCCCCATCTTTATAATACGCATCGCCCAGGTTGAAATGAATATTTGTATCATCGGGATATTGGATACTATTCTCTTTATGTAATTTTTTAGCTATTTCAAATTCTTCTTCATTATATTTACGGTTCGCTTTGCTATTCTTTATAACTTTGCCATAATTTAGAGCAAATAGTTGATTAGCAATTGTACAAAAGAGAAGAATCAAAATTAATCTTTTTTTCATACTTTTCCTCAACTTTTTTTTCTTTCCAGAACAAAAAACTCAATCATCAAAAGTATCAAAGCAATAAAAACGAAGTAACGATATTGTTCCTTATATTGCGAAAATTTTTTTGTGGAAATTTTCTCCTTTTCCAACTTATTAATATCAGATAATATTTCTTTTATTTCACCTTCTCCAGCAGATACCTGGAAAAATAAACCTCCAGTTTTTTGGGCAATCATACGCAGATTTGATACATCTAATTTAGATAACACAATATTGTTATCTTTATCTTTTAAGTAAACTTTTTTAGCGGGGGATTCCGTCTGAATAGGAATGGGTGCACCTTTTTGAGTTCCTACACCAATAGTATAAATTATTATATTATGGTCTTTAGCTTCTTTAATCTTTGATTTGAAATCGCCCTGTAGGTTCTCTCCATCGGTAATTAGAACAATTACCTTATTTTGAGCTTCTTTGGGAAAAAGTGATATAGATTTATCAATTGAGGAAGCTATGTCAGTACCTTCTTGAGGGATAATTCCAACATCTATCATAGAAGTAAACATCTCAAGAGCAGAATAATCAGATGTTAAGGGACACTGAACAAAACTATCTCCTGCGAATAAAACCAATCCAACTCTATCACCAGTCAATTGATGAAGAAAAGTAATAAAAGCATTTTTCGCTCTTTGAATACGATTAGGAGATAAATCTTCTGCAAGCATACTTTTGGATACATCTATTGCTACGACAATATCTAATCCTTTTTCCTCAAAAATTTGCAATTTCCTCCCCCATTGCGGTCTTGCCGCTGCAAATATCAACAAAACTAAAACAATTATCAAAAGCACATCTTTAAAACTTCTTGATATATGTGAAACATTTAATAACAACCTTTGTTGCATCTTTATTGACAAGAACCGTGAAAGCAATCTTGTTCTTTTCTTAGCAGAAAGATACATCAAGAGAATTATTACCGGAATAATGCTCAAAGATATAAAAAAGGCTGAATTTCCAAAATGCATAATTATGGCAAAGTTTGAAAGAAAATTTTTGAGTAAATCAGTTCTAAAACCAATAAGGCAATAGCACAATATAGAAAATAATAAAAGAGAGCGTAATATCTATAATGAATTTTTTCAGATATTTCTGTTTTTTCTAATCTGTCAATCTCTTTCATAATCAATTTTAGTTGCTCACTATTTTGAGCTCTTTTTGCATTTTTTGTGCCACTTATTTCCGCTATTTTATTCAAGGTTTCAATGTCAATGTCCAATTTTTGAGAAACATACTGTGTTCCATAAATCGGATGGTCAATTGGGATTTGCGAATATCCTTCCTTACCCACACCAATTGGATATATTTTAATTTTCAACTCCTTAGCAAGAGTTGCTGCTGTAGTTGGATCAATTTCGCCGGAATTATTCCTCCCATCAGTAAGTAGAATTATTACTTTACTTTTTGCTTTTGAATTCCTTAAACGATTACTTGATGTTGCAATTCCCATTCCAATAGCTGTACCATCTTCCACCATACCGGTCTTGATTTGGTCCAAGAATTTTATCAAGATGTTATGGTCAATTGTAAGTGGGCATTGAGTATAACTTTTTCCACCAAATATTACCAATCCAATTCTGTCATTAGGTCTCATTGAAATAAAATTCTTGGCCTCTTCCTTTGCAACATAAAGTCTATT
This sequence comes from uncultured Candidatus Cloacimonadota bacterium, assembly GCA_964398885.1. GTDB lineage: Bacteria > Cloacimonadota > Cloacimonadia > JGIOTU-2 > JGIOTU-2 > JAGMCF01. The sequence goes on from CAYNOU010000011.1 coordinate 23,178, forward strand.
ATTAGGCTGAAAATCTATGGCTCGCATACTTGTTGAAACATCAACTGCTAATATTATGTCAACACCTTTACCTTTAATCCGTGTAAATTTCTCAGGTATTGATGGTCTTGCAAGTGCCAATACAAGCAGAGTAAAACATAAAAATCTAAAAATATACCTTAAATAATACAAAAACTTTGTCTCTATTTTATTAATATTAACAAGTCGGGACAAATTAGAAATATCAGAATATAGTAGAGATGGCCTCTTTTTTCTCTTTATCAATATCTCGTAAATTATTGATATTGGAATTAATACAAACAGCCAAAACCAATGAGGATTAAGAAACTGTATTTTCATTTTCTTCTATAACTTTTGTTTTATCAATCAAGTATATTAAATCATCTATAATTTTCTCAGCATCTGATAACGGAGGAATAAATTTCGCATATTTTACCTTGTCGCATTTTACTAAGATATTACAAAATTCTGTACTTTGAGGAATACTATACTTTTTCAAACATCGTCTAATTTCTGAGGTTGTAAATTCCAAAATTGAAAATTTAAATCTATTTTCAAGATACTCACGACATATCCAGGAGATTTCAACATAATATCTTTTTATCTTTCCTTTTAAAAGGAGTTCTTTTGCTTTCAGCCTATTCAGCTTTTTCAATGCGATTATGTGAGCAGGAATAACCTTTTTCCTCTTAGGTGTAAATATTGGCTTCTTGCTTTTCGTCCTATTTATTAGAAATATAACAATAACAATAGCAATAATGACAGCAATCGGCAAAAACAAATCCAGAAATTTGAGGTGTAAACTAACAGGTGGTTTTATATCTTTCAATTCAAGACTATCATCAGTGATTGTAGATTTCACATTTATGATAAGTGAGTCGGAAAATACACTTGAGATGTTATTACTTTCTATAATTTGAAATTCTAATCCTGGTATAGTTTGTTTTCCTGTATCAAAAAAAACAGAGTTAAATTTGAAATCCGAAATGCAAATACTATCTCTTTCAATTACTTCTTTTTTATATGATAATATTTCAAAATTTGCTGATTTTACTTTTGTAAGAAAATTTACTGACTCATTTAGGGAATGCTCAATAGTAACATCAAAAAAAACTCTATTGCCAATAAATATTTTTGATGTATCAGTAAGTGTAGTATCTAAGGTTGTTTTTATATCTCTACAAAAGAGATTAGAAAATAACAACAAGGAAAGTAATAAGAAGAGAGATTGTTTCATATGTAAATCCTTTTTTTGCCACGAACCACACGAACTAACACGAACAATATTTTATCCGCCAGCTAGCGGACTATTTTAAATCCTTAATAATTTTCATGCTCCTTTGTGTCCCGAGTTTTTTTCAGGACATGTAGGTTTCATCTAATTCGTCGTGCTCGTTTTTTAAAAAATTTTATTAGATTTTCAATATAAGGTTTATCAGTTTCAATATCTACCAAATCTATTTTCATTTTTTTCAATTCATTATTAACTGATTTGAGCTTTTCTTGGGCTAATTTATGAAAATTTTCTTGAAATTGTCGGTCACTTGTATTTGTGAAGATTTCTTTATCAGTTTCTGCATCTTGAAAATTAATCAAGCCTAATTTTGGAATATCGTATTCTTTTGGGTCAAGTATCCTGATAGCAACAACATCATGTTTTTGTGCAACAATCTGTAATGTTTTGAAATAATCTTGAGCATAAAAATCAGATATAAGGAAAATAATGCTTGTCTTTTTAGACATTTTGTAATAATATTCTAAAGCATTACTAATTGCAGTTTTTTTATTTTTAGGTGCATGGTATAATATTTCACGAACAATTCTCAAAACTGCATTTCTACCTTTTTTTGGTGGAATATATTTTTCTATTTCATTGGAAAATAGCAGTAGTCCGACTTTATCATTATTTTTAATAGCTGAAAAAGCTAATATTGCGCCGATTTCAGCTGAAATTTCCTTCTTTTGTTTAAGATTTGTACCGAATATACCTGAATTACTAACATCAATAATAAGCATTACAGTTAATTCACGAGTCTCTTCAAATTTTTTTATATATGGATGATTAAATCTGGCAGATACATTCCAGTCAATAAGTTTTACATTATCTCCAGGTTGATAAGCACGCACTTCTGAAAATTCTAAACCCTGTCCTTTGAAAATACTATGATATTCACCAGAAAAAAATTCATTTACCAGACTTCTGGTTGAAATCTCAATTTTCCGAATTTGTTTTAATATCTCTTTTGGAAGCATTTGTAGAAAATTTCAAATTCTAAATTTCCAATGACAAACAAAATGTCAAATTTCTAATGTTTAATATCAATTTTTCTTCTCCATTTAAACCTAAGAGTAATCACTTGATAAATTAAAATTTTTATTATTTGACATTTGAAATTTGGAATTTAATTAGAAGTTTGAAATTTGTTATTTGTAATTTTTATCTGACAAATATCTTCTTAATATCTTATAAATCATAATATTTTAAGGTATCTCTATCTCGTCAAATATCTTATTCACGATATCTTCTGTTGTAACATCTTCGGCTTCAGCTTCATAGGTGAGAATAATTCTATGACGAAGAACATCTTTACCAATTTCCTTTATATCTTCAGGTGAGACATATCCTCTTTGGTCTAATAGGGCATTTGCTTTTGCAGCTCTAACAAGGTAAATTGATGCTCTTGGAGATGCTCCATATTCAATATAATTCTCAATTTCTTTGATACCATATTCTCCAGGATTTCGTGTAGCAAAGACTAAATTTAGGACATATTCCTTAATCTTTTCATCCACATAAATTTCATTAACAATTTTTCGTGTTTCAAGCACATCTTTAGGCTTGATAACTTTGTTTATTTTGATTTCATGCAGGTCAGCCATACGATTGATGATTTCTTTTTCTTCTATCTTGTCTGGGTAATCAATTTTCAATTTAAGCATAAAACGGTCAACTTGAGCTTCAGGCAAAGGATATGTTCCTTCTTGCTCTATTGGATTCTGTGTTGCTAAAATGAGAAATGGCTCTTCAAGTTTATATGATTTTTCTCCAATTGTAACTTGTCTTTCTTGCATAGCTTCAAGCAATGCGCTTTGGACCTTTGCTGGTGCTCTATTTATCTCATCAGCAAGGATTAAATTGGAGAAAATAGGACCCATTTTCGGAGAAAAAGTTCCATTCTTTTGATTGTATATCAGTGTTCCGGTTAAATCTGCTGGCAGTAGGTCAGGTGTAAATTGAATTCTTTTAAAATCAACACTGATAACTTGTGCTAATGTGCTCACTGCTAATGTCTTTGCAAGACCTGGAACACCTTCCAAAAGAACATGACCATCTGCAAAAAGTCCAATAAGAAGTCTCCTTATCATATATTCCTGACCAACAATAACTTTACCAATCTCGTTAAGTATGATTTGGATAAAATCCGTATGTTCTATTACCTTTTGATTAATTTCGTTAATATCCATAACTACTCCAATCTATAAATTATATATACTTTATGATTTGGTGATTTTGTGTTCACTCTAAAAACCCCTGAAGGGGTTAAATTTGGGTTTTTTACCTTTTTACCCACAGTTAAAACTGTGGGCTAACCTTATGATAATCCGGAAGTTAGGAGGTTAGAAGCCCACAACTTTAGTTGTGGGAATTTATTTATATAACATCAAGTAAATTTGAAAAAGAAATTCTGGTTATTACCCAATCAATATTCCTTTTTTAATTTTTAGTAAGAATTCTTCTTTATACTGTGACAGAAATTTTTGAATTTTCTCAAGAAATGCTGAAAGAACATCAAAAGAGATACCTTGTCGCTTCATTTTTGTTGTTTGTTGTTGTAGGACATAAATTCCATCCAGTTGCAAAGTATTTAAATCAATTTTTAAATCACCATTAACAACCTCACAAATTATTATAAACAGAGATAGTGGGAAGATAGCTTTAAAGCGTCTGGCTTGATTTTGTATATTATGTATATACCATTCATCAAGGACCATAGCTGTTGGTATTACAATAAACGGAAAAGTTGTGGTTTCGGAGAAATAGCTTTTTCTACCCTGCATACGATATTTAATCTCTAATTTTCTACCAATAACCAATCTCATCTTTTGACTAAACATATTTAGTATCTTTTCATTTTTGATGTTTTTTATATTTTCACATTCAAACCTGAAATTCATAGGGATTTCAGCACGTCCAAGGTAGTTATTTTTGTCTTCAAAAATATCCAGATCTTTAACAATATAGTATATAAATTCAGATAAAGCCGTTTCAAATAATTTTCTATTTTTCAGAAATGTGCTTTCCTCTCTAAATTTCCGTGAAAACAAGAAACTTCTATAATCGCTGTATAACTTAATTTTTTTCTTTAACTCTTCTTCGCCATTTCCTATGATTTTTAGATTTTCATTTTTCCACTTCTTATATTGTATAACAATCTCATTGAGGTACATAGTCTTACGAGCATCTTTCTCTTGTTCAAGGAGCTCATAAATAGTATCACCATGTCTAAATGTATCCATTATCTTATTTCCTTTTTATGATTTCAACTCTTCATATATTGGGAACTGTGAACACAGCTCTCTTACTTTGTCTCTAACCATTGCTAATTTTTCATCATTATCAAAGTTATCATAAACCTGTTTAATAAATTCAGCAATTTGTACCATTTCATTTTCTTTCATTCCTCTTGTTGTCAAAGCAGGTGTTCCAAGTCTAATTCCGCTTGTAACAAATGGGCTACGAGTATCAAATGGGACAGTATTTTTATTAGCAGTGATTCCTGCTTTATCCAGAGCCTTTTCTATCTTCTTTCCACTTGGTCCTTCACCTTTTTTGCCTAAGTTAATCAGCATTAGATGATTATCAGTTCCTCCTGAAACAAGGTTAAATCCTCTTTCAATAAGTGCATCTGCAAGAACAGAGGCATTTTTTACAATTTGTCTTTGATATTCCTTAAATTCCTCAGTTTGAGCTTTTTTCAGTGCAATAGCCTTTGCAGCAATAACATGCATTAAAGGACCGCCTTGAATTCCTGGCATAACAGTTTTGTCTAAAATTTCTTGATACTTCTTTTTACAAAGTATCATTCCAGCCCGTGGACCTCGTAATGTCTTATGGGTTGTCGTTGTAACAAAATCAGCGTATGGAACTGGTGATGGATGAAGACCTGCGACAATTAGCCCGGCAATATGAGCAATGTCAGCCACCAAGTATGCACCCACTTCATCAGCAATCTCTTTAAACTTTTTGAAATCAATTATTCTTGGATAGGCAGATGCTCCACACATTATCAGTTTTGGCTTTTCCCTTTTTGCAAGTTCCATCAATTCGTCATAATCAAGTTGTTCTGTATCTTTGTTTACTTCATAATGAACAGCATTATAAAAAATACCTGAAAAGCTAACCGTATGACCATGTGTTAGATGACCTCCATGAGAAAGGCTCATCCCCATAATTTTATCACCCGGTTGTAGAACTGCAAAATAAACTGCCATATTAGCTTGCGAGCCAGAATGAGGTTGGACATTTGCATGTTCAGCGCCAAATAATTCTTTTGCTCTTTCAATTGCCAGTCTTTCAGCATCATTAACAAAATCACATCCGCCATAGTATCTTCCACTCAGCCTGTAAGTTAATTCCCCAGTCTCTCTGCTTCTTCTATATGGATAACCTTCTGCGTATTTGTTTGTCATAATACAGCCTGTTGCTTCCAATACAGAATAATCCACATAATTTTCTGAAGCAATAAGTTCCAGATTTTCTGACTGCCTCTTTAATTCACCCATAATTGCTTGATAAATTTCTGGGTCAGCTTTTCTTATTTCATTATAATCTATCATCTCTTTCCTCCAATGGATCATTTCAATACAAAGATATAATAGTATTTACTTGGCTGTCATGGACCACTCCATGACAATCTGTCACAGTCACGGTATGGACCGTGACAGCCAGTGAAACAGTTTGGTATTATTTCATTTCAAAATATTTAATTTTATCAATTCTTCTTTTTTTACTTGGCTGTCATGGACCACTCCATGACAATCTGTCACAGTCACGGTATGGACCGTGACAGCCAGTGAAACAGTTTGTCATTATTTTTTATTCTCATATGCTTCAATTTTATCAATTCTTCTCTGATGTCTACCATCTTCAAATTCGGTAGTAAGCCAAACTTTAACAATCTCTTGTGCTAAATCTTTATTCATAAATCTCCCGGGTAAGACCAGAATATTTGCATCATTATGTTGTCTGGAAAGTTTCGCAATTTTGACAGAATTGCAAAGCGCAGCTCTTATTCCTTTAACCTTATTAGCGACAATACTCATACCAATACCGGTTCCACAAATTAGTATACCTCTATCAAATTCTCCTTGTGCAACCTTTTCTGAAGTGGAAAAGCCAAAATCTGGATAATCTACAGATTCTTCACTATCAGTTCCAAAATCTTTAACAGAATATTTTTTATCAAGAAATTCAATTAAAGATTTTTTTAATTTATATCCTGCATGGTCAGAAGCAATAATAATTCTCATAACTTATGAAGTTAATGCTCCTAAAAGAATTGAGTAGTATTTTGAATCATCACTATCAGCACGAGAAGTCAAAATACAAGGTACTTTCGTTCCTACAACAATTGCAGCTAACTCACCTTTTGCAAGATAAGTTAAAGTTTTATAAACCATATTTCCAGCTTCAATATTTGGAAAGATAAATATATCAGCATCACCAGCAACTTCACTCTTCACACCTTTAATCTCTGCACTTTCTTTTGAGATTGCTAAATCCATTGCTAAAGGTCCATCAATAAAAATATCTTTAAATTGTTTTCTGTCTTGCATTTTTGCGAGTATTGCCGCATCAAGTGTACACGGCATCTTTGGATTTACTTTTTCAACAGCTGCAAGAATAGCAACCTTAGGTTTCTGAATACCAAGTGCATTAGCTACTTGCTTGGAATATTCTATCATTTTTATCTTTTGTGAAAGATCTGGATATGGGATAACAGCAACATCAGAAAGTATCATCAATTTATGATAAGCTGGCAACTCAACAACAGTTACATGTGATAACACTCCTTTAGGTGGCAATAATCCTTCCTTTTTATCTAAAATACCTCTCATATAAGCAGCAGACCCACAAAGTCCTTTCATAAGAAAATCAGCTTTGCCATCATGAATAATTTGAATTGCCTTTCCAATTCCCTCTTTTTCTGAATGGACATCAATAATTTTCATTTGTGAAATATCTACATTTTTTTCTTTTGCTACCTCCTTAATCTTTTCTTTTTGACCAGTAACAACCACATTAATGAAGCCATTATTTAATGCTCTACCTATTGCACCAATAGTATGCGGGTCTTGAGCCATAACAACAGATAAGGTCTTCTTCTCTCTAAGATCTAATAAATCCTCCATATCTTTTAGATGACGAATTGGTTTCACACTTCCTCCGTAATATTAGTTATTAGTGATTTTCTTTAGATAGTATTTATTTGCTGTCAAGAATTTCCATAATAACATTAAATTTTTCACAGATTACTTTATTAATATAAATTCAAATTACTTGACACTAAATTAGTAAAATTAGTCAAAAAAGATTCTATGGCCCCATCGTCTAGGGGTTAGGACGCCGGATTCTCATTCCGGTAACAGGGGTTCGATTCCCCTTGGGGCTGTCACATCTTCTTTCATTTTTTGGTGTAATTTTGTTTTTTGAATAAAAAATTCCGAATTTCATCCGAAATCGTTTTTATTAAGAAAAATCCACATTTCATTTTGTTAGTTTGAAAAACTTTTAGAATATTCATTAATTACTTATTTTAATCGACCCAATTTCCATTAGGAAAGTCTCTTCAGACCAACCATTACCAACCATTATCCATGTTTTAGCTTTCCCTTTAATAATAACATGTAACCACTCCTCATTAGTTTTATCAAATTCTTCTCTAATTTTATTGAAAATAGTGTTAGAATTTTCAACTACTTTTACTTCGATAACATTTCCAATTAGGACTTGACCAAAATAGCCATTTTTTTCAGCAAATAAAAGAAATCTATTATCTTCAGGATGACAATTCAGTTCTTCTATAAAACCTTCAAGAAGATAAGTTTCACCATCACACAAGTCTTCGCTATTTTGAAGTTCGGGAATTGTATAAACTTTGCCATCCCAAATATTATCATCATTTGTTTGAAATGGATTAAAATTACAGCTAAATAAAAATATTGATAATAAAAGCAAAAATTGATTCTTAATCTTCGGAAAGAATCCATAATTCATTTTTCCTCCTGGAAAATATTGTTATTTCATGTAATGTTCCTGCATGCTGCGGAATCAAAATGATTCCGCAACGCAAACAAACAGACCAAAGTTTGAATCGGAAGATTCAAACGAAAGCGAACCAACCAGCCCAACCGCAGACGCATTATTAGACGGCGTTTTGTCATTAAAACAATACACTCAATAATAGTGATATTGCTGTATTGTATCCACTTATCTTTTCGAATTTACAATAATTTAGATAGTCATCTCCGATTATTGGACCAAAAACTTCTTCAGGATTTTCAATGGATTCCATTATTGCTTTACCAGCAGATTTGAAATTATGGTTAATAAAGCTGTGGTTTGCTCGCAATTCAAGTTTATACCTATCAATAGAGTAAACGATACCAAAAACTGCACTAAAATCGAAAGTATTCAAATTGGATAAGTTACCACTATGAAATTCATAACCGTCTTGTTTAAGTTTATATTTACCATTGAGAAGAATATTAAATGAAGGACCGAATACAAAATCCAAATTTTTAGAAATAAAATTAGATGTTGAGGCATTGAGTAAAATAGGGATTTCAAGATAGTTTAATTGATAATACCCTTTAACATTGAAATCTAACTCTGGTTGATCTTCGTCTATTAGTCCATCATTATCATTATCAAGAAGATCAAATGGATCTTCATCAAAATTTCCATCTGCATCGTTGTCTAAATATATTCTTTCTTTGCCATCGCAATTTGCTCCTTTGGATGAGAACATTATTTCTGGTTGAATTACAAGCCAATTGTTTAGTGTTTTATTTAAAAATAAACCTGCTGAAAAATTAGATCGAAATTCAACATTCATCATATTGTTACCGGTAAGCTTTGAATAATTAAAACCAATCTTTAATCCTTTTTCGTCAATCGCTGAGAGATTAGAAAAAATAAGAATCAACAAAAAAATTATGATTGAGATTTTAATTGAATTCATAAATATCCCTTTTATATTTTTATTCAATATCTATCCACAAAATAAATGCCCTCTAACGGCTTCGTGAGGCACGTTTCGTGGACACATTGTTAGCAGCTGTTTTACTTTTTCAAACATAATAAACCCAAGATTTATACTTGATCTGTTTTTTTTGTTAATGTTACTTGAGTAGCAAACATTTCTTCACAGCTTCTGTTTTTCCGTTAACATTCAATTTATAGAAATACAAACCTGAACTGACTGGTTGACCTGATTCATCATCTCCATTCCAGATAACTGAATGATTTCCTTTGATGAACTGACTATTCGCCAAAGTTTTTACCTTTTGTCCTTTGATGTTGTAAATTGATAATTCTATTTTACTATTATCTGGAATTGAGAAAGAGATTGTTGTGGTTGGGTTAAATGGGTTGGGATAATTAACCATTGAATAATGAGATGAGTTAATGATATTAGCAGTACCAGTTTCATAACCTAATTTTAATAGAAATGCATTACCATTACCAGGAGACGGATATGAATCAGTATAGCCAGTAATAATAAACTCACCTTCACTATCCACAACTAAATCAAATGCAACATCATTATAGTTTCCACCAAATGATTTCGACCATAACGAATCACCAAAGCTATTAGTTTTTAGGATGTATATATCAGAATGACCTGATCCAATTTCGTGTTTCCAACCAGATATAATATAACCACCATCATTAGTTTCTTGAACTGATTCAGCACCGCAATCAGGAAAATCTCCAAAAGTTTTTGTCCACAAAGTATTACCATATTCGTCAGTTCTAACCAAGAAAATATCGGAATCATCTACATCATACTCAACTTCGCCTGAAATAATAAAACCATTATCATTTGTCTGTTTAACATCATTTCCATAGCAAGCAACATTAGTACCAGATTCATTAAAACCTTTAGTCCATAATGTGTCACCATCAGCGTCCGTTTTTACTAAATAAAGATCAGCAGAACCTATGCCAGTACCGTTGTAGCCTGTTATTATGAACCCTCCATCGAATGTTTGTTGTAATGAATTTCCAGAGCTACTAAATTCTCCTCCAAAATAGTTGTTCCATAAAATATTCCCGTTTTCATCAGTCTTTAATAATATCATTTTATTGCCAGAATCAGGAGTTTGGCCCCAACCTGTAACTATAAAACCACCATCATTGGTTTGAATAATTGAACGTCCAAATTCACTCAATGAGCTATCAAAAGTATTAGACCATAGAGTATCTCCATTTGCGTCAGTTCTAATTAGATAAATATCAGAATTATCAGGATTATCAGACAATGTTTGACCTGTAATTATCAGCCCAGCCTCAGATGTTTCATAAACTGAATATCCAAAATCCCAATTTGATTGACTAAAAGTCTTTACCCATAGTTCATTCCCATTCTCATCGGCTTTTACCAGATAAACATTATTCTCTCCATTTCCAAAAGATTGTGAATAACCAGTGAAAACAAAATTGTTATCACTTGTTTGAATTAGAGAATATGCTTTTTCTGATAAATTTCCACCATAAGTGTTGAACCATAAAGAATCTGGTATTGTTTGTGAAAACAAGAAAGAAAAAATCAAAATTTGAATAATTACTAATAAAAATACTTTGCTCATATTATACTTCTTTATTTCATGTAACGTATATATCCCCGACATTAATGTCGTGAACCCACCCGAATTTGGTATGATATACGACATATGTCGGGGATTTCGCTTATAGATTATTCATTATTTTTCTCTTCAATATTATCAATTTCAATATCCAAAATGTCCAGTGGACTAACAATTTTGTTTTTAGCTATGTGAGTAATATGCGTATAAATTTCCGTTGCCTGCCCCGTAAGGAAGAATGACTGTATCGGGGTTTTCGAACTTTTATGCCACAATAATTCCTGGATATATCTTAGATCAGTACCGTGTTCCAATAGATGAGTTGCAAAACTATGACACAGTGTATGGATAGTTGCGTCTTTCTTGATGTTAGCTTGTTGAACTGCTTTCTTAAATATTCGCTGAATATTACTTTTACTATAATGAACCTCTCTGAAATTTATATTGTGCATCCTATCCTCATACTAAAATTGGAAATTTTAATAATGTTTGTCAAATAAAATCGTGATTGAATTAAAGATATGCTCAAGTTGTGAAGGGAAAATTAAAAAGAAAAGAATAATTTGACAAAAAAATCTTTTTATTTAAAAATTAGTTATCATATATTTTGGGATTTTACTTGATTTGAAGCTCGTTATTGTATATGTTTATTTCTACTTTTTAAAATACAAATATTCATAATGACTGAAGAATTAATATTGAAAACATTTTAGAGAATATGATGAATACTATTGATGTCATATTTTAAGATTTTTGTAATATAATAAATTTAAAAATTGGGAGAATATAAATGAAGGAGTATCAATGAAAAAGATTATATTTTTAATAATGATGGTATTATTCACAGTATCATTAGTTTTTGGAGATAATTTAACAACAATTGTATTAAGTGATACTACACATGATTTTGGTTGGGTAAAAGAAGGTAATAACCAAACATGGGATGTTAGTATTCTGAATGACGGTAGTGTTGACTTAGTAATTTCAGATGTATTGGTTAATGCACCATACTCATGTGTTTATCCAGATACTATTATTCCGGGTGAAACAGGTGTAGCAACAATAACACTTGATGCAACTAATCCTGGCATCTATACTGATGAAACACTCACTATTGTTTCAAATGGTGTTGGAACAGATAATATTGATTTAAACGCAATAGTATATGGTTCAGATTATGTATTGGAAGGATTTGAAGATACAGAATTTCCACCATTTGGTTGGTTCAATGATGATGGTTATTGGGATAGATACACATATAATGCTTATGAAGGTGACGGGTATGCAAGATGCAGTTGGGCACATATAAGCGATGCCTGCCTCGTTAGCCCAAGATTGATTGTTGCATCCGGTGATTTTATTAGTTTCTACTGGATAAACGCAAATCTTTATGATGGTAAAAGTGGTGGGAAAGTTGCTGGAGCAGACACTACTTACTTTGAAATAACCAATAATTATCCAAATGGCACTTGGGAGATATTAGCAGTATTAGCACCAGAAGAGGAGATGACAGAATATGAACATGTAGTAATTCAGATTCCTGATACATATGTAGGCAATACGGCTCGTATAAGATGGAGACATACGACCGAATTAAGTGCTGAATCAAGAGGTGCTGGTGTTGATGAGGTAATGTCTCCACCACTTTATTTACCAGTTAATTTTAATGTTGACCCATTAACACAGTCAGATTATGATGCAGCAGGAACAACTGTACAATATGATATAGATGTTTATAATACAGGAGTACAAACAGATCGTTACTTCCTTTCTATTATTGACTCATCTTATAATAGAGATTTACTTCTTCAAGAAGGGTTTGCAACTAATGTCAAAACTGATAGTTGGCCAACATATCTTTCTGACCCATTTATAGATGTTAATCCTGGAGAATATGGAAGCTTTATTGTGTCTGTAGAAATTCCAGAAGATGTTAATGAAGATGAAGATAATATCACAAAAGTCTATATTGAATCAAGGGAAAATTCAAATATAAATAGAACTGCAGAGATAAAAACTGTATGTCATCCAAAAGATCCTTATGAGCCTAATAATACATTTGCTGATGCAACACCAATAGATTATGGATTTGTATCAGACGAAGCTCAGATTTATTATAATCCAGATTATTATGATAAGGATATTGATATATATAAATTTGATGGTTCAGAAGGAGATATTGCAAAAATTACATTTGATATAACAGACTCTTTGCTATTTGATGGAGCAATAGCATTATTGGATGCGGATTCAACTATATTAGCAACAGCAGATAATTATGCAGGTGGAGTGAGTGAGATACTTCAATATAGATTACAGAATGATGGAACATTCTATTATAAATTGGGAGTATGGTATAATGTTATACCAGGTCCTTATAAGAAAACATTATTAAAGAGCGAAACAAAAACATATTATACTGCAACCTTAGAGTTAATACCCTCTCCTGACATATTAGTAGAACCACAGGAATTAACAATTGGAATAGTCAATAATGGCAAGACCACAGCTTCAGATACATTATATATAACCAACACAGGACCAGAAGGAGCAATAAATCTTGATTGGGATATTGAGATTGTCATACCAGGTATTGATATTTTCCTTGATGAAGGTTTTGATAATTTTCCACCTGATGGATGGACTGCAGATTACCATTGGTCAGGTTCAAATACAATCAATGCAGGTGGTACTGTCCCGGAAGCCAAATTCTCATGGTTCCCTTCTTATGTAACCAGTAGATTGATTAGTCCTGTAATAAACACATTAGGGTATACAAGCTTGCCATTAAACTTCAAGCACTTTGTAGATGACTATTCGGGTGGATATACAGTTGGAGTAGCTACAACAAGTGATGGTGGAGTAACCTGGAATGATGTATGGACAGTAATTCCAACAGGTAATATTGGACCTGAGACGGTGTCTATAACATTAGATAATTCAGATGTTGGTTCCGAGACATTCCAGTTATGTTGGTATTTTAGTGGTGTTGCATATGATATAGACTACTGGTATATAGATGATGTATATATGAGCACAGTAGTATGGGCAACAGCTAATCCAGTATCAGGCTCAGTGCCTCAAGGTGCTACACAAACAACTACAATAACCTGCAATGATACTACTCTTACAAATGGAGTATATACAGCTGATATCATTGTTCATAATAATGCAGAACTTTATGGAGCATCTGATGTATATATCCCTCTTACTTTGTATGTTATGCCTTTATCAGGTGGCTTACAAGGAACAGTTACATGCATCACCACAGGTGAACCAATAGATAGTGTAAAAGTATCATTAGGAAATTTTGTTACCTACACGGACTTATTAGGATTCTTCTCATTTGATAATATACCACAAGGGATATATTCAATTTGCTTTGAAAAACCGGGATTCCGGAAAATACAATTGTATGACATAATTTTAGGTACCTGGATAGTAGTATTAAATGTACAAATGACACCTATTTTACCTATTTTTCCACCACCAACAAATTTTGAAGCAGAAGGAAACATTTTATGTGTAGATTTGAGTTGGAGTCCACCAAGCACAGGAGGCGTTACGCAAGTAGATTATATCCTTGATGATGGAACTTATGAAAATGGCTGGGCAGGTAATCCTGGATATGAACTATGGTTTGGAAATCTGTTCCCGGTTGATGATACAGGTGAACTTATCAGTTTTGACCTCTATAGTGAATTCAATTCCAGTGCTGGAACAGACCTCCTTGAGATTGATATATTTGATGCAGTTCATAATCTTGTTGGCTCAAGTGAATCATTCGTTCCAACTCCTGATACCTGGACAACCATTACAGCTCCCAATATCCCATTTGATGGTGAATTCTATGCAATGATTCATTACAATTATGAAACCGCACAATCTCACTGGATGGGCTTTGATGAGAATGGTCAAAATGCAAATGCTGGTTTAGACTGGTATACTGATGGATCAACCTGGTCACTTTTTCATGTGGAGGCAGGTGCTACACCTGGTGTATTTATGTTACGAGCTACAGCAATGGTTCAGGGTGAGTTATGTGAGATGACCACAGGTAATATCAACTATACACTAGATAAAAGCCTATCATCAGATAAGTTAAATAATAGTTTAGCATCTGCTAAAGGTATCTATAATTTGACCCCGAATTATGGAAGTTCGGATGATTATACATTAACAGTAAACACAAAAGATGATTTAGTATTAACAGGTTATAACCTATACAGAGCTGACACAGTAGGTCCGATAGCATTTGTATCAGTAGATGATCCTCGCACATACAGAGATGAGATAGTAGCAGTAGGAGTAGAATACACATATTGGGCAACAGCAGTATACACATTAGGGGAATCTGGACCATCTAACACAGACACAGCAATACCATATATATTAGATGGTTTCTATTATGAGCCATTTGATCTTAATTTCACGATGACAGGATGGACAGTAGACCCAACAATCCCGAATAACTGGGGATGGTCTCCTGGTTATGCAATGTTGAACTGGTCACCCTCAGTTACAAACTATGATATGTCACTTATCTCACCCACAATAGTTCTCCCAGCAGATCCAATTAATATATATGATATTGTTGTTAGTATGTATATTGATGATTATACTCCAGACACCGGCGAGATAATGGAGATATGGATAATTCATGATGGAGTGGAAACAATGATCTTTGAATGGGATTTGGATATATATGATGATTGGGGTGTTTCAGGTGGACAGGATTGGGTTTATACAGATACAGAACAATTTGCAGGAGAAACAGTACAATTGAAGTTCCGTTCACATGGTGGAGATACATATAATTTCAATTACTGGTATGTATATGATATAATGTGGTATTTCATACAAATGCCACCGGAATATGGTTCGCTGCACGGCACAGTAACAGATGGATATGGAGTACCGATAGAAGGAGCAGAGATAACAGTAGCAGGAGATTTACATCCACAAGGCAGATATGTAGTAACAACAAATGATTCAGGATATTATGAGATCGACCCAATAATTGCTCAATTCTATAATTTTACTTGTGAAGCAGATGGATATACCACATTTATTGATACATTTACGATACACCCTAATGAGATATATGTAAAAGATGTGATATTGGGTATACCAACGATAGATATAATACCCACATCACTTAATGTGTTTCTAATGCCATATACGCAATTATCTTCATGGTTAACAATTAGCAATAATGGAAATGGAGCATTGGGTTGGGAGGTAATTGTGGAACCACAAGATGTAGACTTTACAACTAATACTTATAATGGCATAATTGGACCATCATCTTATTCAGAATCAGACCAGAACCAGACAGTTCCATATAATCCACTTACCAAGGATATGTGGGATGTATTATTTGCGTATGATGTAGATACTCCTTCTGGAGGGATAGGTATTGTTGGAGCTGAATTCGGTAATGGTTATTTCTTAGTATCAGAGTGGGGTTGGAATACCAGGAATGTATTCAAATTTGATGTAAGTGGCAACTATATAAGCAGTTGGGTTCCGACCTGGATACCTGGGACACAGGGCTTAAGAGATATGGCATTTGATGGAGATTATTTCTATGGTTCTAATGCTACGAATACAATATACTCGTTTGATGAGGATGGAAATCTACAAGGCACAATAAATTCACCAGTAGCAGTTCGTTCAATAGCTTATGATGAGCAGTATGATGCATTCTGGGTTAACAACTGGTCAGAGGACCTTAAGTTAGTAGACAGGTCAGGCAATGTACTTAATACTATTTATGGACCACCAAGCATGTATGGTTCTGCTTATGATAATGTATCAGATGGTGGACCATACTTATGGATATTCACAGGCACATCAACAGGTGGTGGTTGTCAGGTAGAGCAGTATAATTTGAACACCCTGACCCTGACAGGAGTAAGCCACAGTGTAAGTGGAGATTTTCCCGGGACTATAGCAGGTGGCTTATTTGCATCAGGCGATATAGTAGCAGGTACTTGGGTACTTGGTGGATTAACACAAGGCACACCAGATATATTGTTTGGTTATGAATTAGGGGATAATTATATTCCTCCAATAATAATACCTGTTACATCAGGAATAGTTCTACCTGAAGAAAGTTACGATTTTGAAATAATTTTTAATTCAACATTGCTTCCTGTTGGAACTATTTTTAACTTTAATCTTCATTTTATATCAACTCCTAATGTTGGTGAACCTATAATACCAGTAACAATGGCAGTAATCCAATCACCGACTGGAGATATAGATGGAATAGTAACCGAAACAGGCACAGGCACACCACTTGAAGGAGTAATTGTAATAGCAGAACCAGCTAAATATACAACAGCAACTGATGGTTCAGGTTACTATCTGTTTGATAATATTCCAACAGGTATATACGATCTTACATTTGAGTTATCAAGTCATAATGAAGGAACAGTAACCGGAGTAGAAGTATTTGAAGACCAGACAACAACAATAAATTATCAAATGACCGCTCCCAATCTTACATTTAATCCTGATAACTTACTATTTAATATAAATGAATTGGGCGCTGTTGATACAGATACACTTGCTGTTTCCAATATCGGCACAGGTCCTGTAGATTTCATGATTGATATAGGTTATGTAAAAAAATATAGACAGAGCATTTTATGTGTTGACAGAGATGGAAGCTATGATGGAGATTACACGGATGATTGGCCATACTTCCAGGCAGCTCTTGATGCAGCAGGCTATGTATACACCTATTATGAAGTGGCAGATCTAACTCAGGATGGACCTGATTTGGTAACAATGCAACAATATGATGTAATCATATGGTTCAGTGGAGAAGCATGGGGTAACTTTGGGCATGATTGTATGACAGATAATGATGAGTTGAATTTAGCATCTTATCTTGATGACGGCGGATTATTGTTCTTATCATCTCAGGATTATTTGTGGGCATCATACCCATCAGCAGGTAATTTTACTCCAGGGCAATTCCCATACGATTATCTTGGCATGCGAACTGTATCACAGGATAAATGGGTAATTGAGACACCTGCTACATGCACTGTAGAAGGAGTAACAGGCTCACTTGCATGGGGTTATATCTTCACAGTTCAGGATATATACACCACAGATAGAGATGGATTGTTTATAGACGAGGTTACTAATCATGTAGGACAGGATATATTTAATGTAACATCACCAGCTCCACAAGGAATCTGCGGAATAGAATATGGTACAAATTTATTCAGGACAGTATTTACTACAGCGTCCTTTGCAGCAATAACTGACCCCATTGTACAATCTAATTTGATAGATGATATTATCATTTATATGCAATTGTTCCCATGGATACCACCAATTATTCCAACAAGTGGAACAATTGCTCCATCAACAACATTGGAAATTTCAGTAACTGTTGATACAGAAGGATTAGATTGGGGTGATTATTATGCAAATATTATTTTCAATACATCTAATCCAGATATAGGACAAACAATAATACCGGTTCATCTTGATTTACATCCGGAAAGTGCTAACGAAACTCCAGTATCTGTTACAATGCTTAATAATAACTTCCCGAATCCATTTAAAAACAGCACAACGATTTCCTTCAGTTTGAAAGAGAAATCCAATGTAAAATTAACAGTATATAATATGAAGGGACAGTTAGTATCCACATTGATAAACAAAGAGATGAATCCATCAGCAAATCATGAGATAATCTGGAATGGTAAGAACGGAAATAGTATGCTTGCAAATGGTATATATTTCTATAAGTTAGAGACAAAGGATAAATCGTTCGTAAAGAGGATGATTATATTGAAATAAAAAGAAAGATGTAAATTTTTATACCAGGATAAATCTGAAAAGCATTAATTTATGAAAATTATTTATAGAAAAGGGGTTCCTTCTGATATTGATGAAATGTATAAAATTGATCAGGAATGTTTTGTTGAAACAGTTGCATATTCTCATGAAACTTTCAAAGAATTTTTTGATTCACCCAAAAAACTTTTCCCCTTTATCGAAGTTGCAGAATGGAAAAGCAAAATTATTGGTTTTATTATCGGTATAAAGAGTCACAAGGATACATTTACGCTTATCACAATTGATATTAAGAAAGAATTTAGAGGAAAGCAAATTGCTCATACATTGCTCAATCATTTAGAGAAGTTTTATAATGAAATTGGTATAAAATATGGTATTTTACAGGTATCAAACAAGAATAAACGAGCAATTAAATTTTATGAAAAAAATCAATATAAATGTATTAGAATATTATCACATTACTATCCAACAGGTGAAAATGGATTAGAATACATAAAAAAGTTAAAGTAATATTAAACTTTATTCAGTTTATTCGTTTACTTCTTAATAATTATTTTAATGTAATAAATTCTGTGTCCAATAAAATCTAATCTTTATGAATATAAGATAGCAACTCAAACAACTTAAATTTTTAGGAGTATTCCTGATTCCTGAGCTTCCCGAGTAAATCGGGGACCAGGAACGGGCTTAATCGGAGATAATAAAGACATATTTATCTCTCTGCTTATACGTTTAGGCCGAGCCTCTGTGATGATTCTGACCACTCAACTTATACACTTGTTTGTCAGTCATAGGATAAACGAGTTTCCTCATCCACTAATGTTGGTTGAATAATTTTTTGCCACTCGGTATCATCACATGTTCCCAACTGATCATGCATCTTGAAGTACTTTTGAGATATATTAATATAAAATTTAATACTATTCTTTTTATCAAAAGCTGTCAATTTATTGATAAATCCTTAAGAAAATAATTTAATATAAAACAATCCCACCCTATCTAAGAACTGAAAGATTTAACTCCATTTTTAACAATTAGAAGCACTTTTGAGAATAATTTTATGATTCATGAATGGTATTTCCCACAGGGATTTTTCTACTTTAATTTTAATAAAAACTGTGTTATGAGATCCACACAAAAATGAAATTTCAATATGTTTTAATTAATAGAATTAATAAAGAAAATATAGAATATGAAGAACCAGAAATAAAATGATAAATTTAATTATTATTGAACCTTATCCTAATTCTATCAGAACAATCTTCCAATTGGCATTATGTAAATTACATCGTTTTCTACTGGCAATAACTTTGTAAGCTTCTTTTCATTATATGCACCAACAGCTACAGTTCCCAAACCCAAACTTTCACATTGAAGATAAATATTCTGTGAAATATGACCAGCTTCCATATAAGTATAACGGTATCCTCTATTTCCATAAGTGGGTATGATCTTAGAATAATCTGCAACCATTAAAATATTTATCGCTGGATTCTTTAAACATCCTTGTCTATATCCTAATTCATATATTTCATTTTGATATGAGTTGTTATCTATCCTTACAAGATGATGTTTTTGAGGCACATATAGATAAAAACCACTTTCAACATCCTCTACATTGATAACAGAAACATAAATATCAACAGGATATAGTGCACCTGCAGATGGGCTTGTTCGGTAAATAGGCTTTTTAGTAATCCCTGCTGCTGCCCATAAAATTTGGCTAAGTTCTTGTTTTGATAAAACTTTATCGCTGTACCCACGCTTGGATCTTCTTTTTTGTAATGTTTCTTCTAATGATATTTTCCCTTTTAAAATTGGTTGTGATAATATTATTATCTCTTCTTTTGCCATAAGATTTGCTCCGCATAATAGTAAAACTGATAAGTAAATAATACTCTTCATATTTTTAATCTCCCTAAATTAAGTTATTATTGTAGATTCTGTCATCTGCTAGCCCATCTTCAGAAAGAATTGTCATATAAGTCTTGCTTGAAAATTTTTTATACAAAAATTCATTTCAATTCAGGGGCTTAACTGTTGCTTAGGAAGTTCTATCATTTGACCACAGGACAGCAAACTTGTTCCAACTGTATGTAACATTAAGGTTATGAATGTTTTCATTGCCATTTAACTTCCTTCTCTGGGGCAGTTATTTTGCCTAAATATATCGGGATATACCCCGATAATGAAAAGCAAACTGTGTTAGAGCATGAACATCTTTGGCTATTAAAATATTATATTCATTGGAAAATATCTTCTTTATTTCTGTAGTTATTAATAACCTTTCTTCCTGCATCTTTGCTTTAGATAGTGCGGCAATATAATTCAGGTCAATATCAATGGATAATCGTGGAACATCAAATTTGAATAGATTTAGAGCGGTACCACCTTTCAATACAAATTTATCTTTTGTAACAGCATTCTCATTAAGAAGATCTAAAATATCAACTATCCGATATGCTTTTTCCAAAATGTTTTCCAAAAATCCTGTCTCAACAGATTTTCGTTGAAGTTCTTTCGCTGATAAATTAAGCATTAATATTCATCCAAATAATCTAATTGTTTTGGAACCATTAGGTTCCATCTGGAAACAAGTTTATTGCCTTTCCGCTTACTTGGTATTAAAAATAAACGGGTGATAGTTCTGTTCTTTTCTAAATTTGTAAGTATCTCATCAGGAATATACCAAAATTTCTGAAAGCGTTCTAATAACCAACCTAAACGCATAGAAACAGTTTTTATTGGATAATATTGTAGTATTTCCATTAATTTATCAAAATTTAACCACTTAAATCCTTCTATACTTTTTAAAAATTCTGGTATTCCCCAAAAGTGATCTGGATGCATTAATCCTTCTAATATTATTCTCTCTTTTGAAAAAGTATTTACTTTTATATCATCTATTATTTTCTTTTCTATACCAAAAGATACATCAACGCGATAGAATTGATAATGAGCATTTTGAAAATCAAAAGAGGAAGGTTTATGCTTTAATGATTTTGGAACACCTATTTGATAAACATCACCCAAACTATGAGCAACTCCTTTTATTTGCAAGGCTGAATGATATACAACAACTCCATTTACCTGAACCTTTCCGGCAACTAATAATGGGTCTATCAAAGTAAGATCATCATAAAATTCATCAGGCTTCCTGAAATAGTAAACCCCTGTCTTTATACGAATTGCTCTTTTACTTTTCAATAGGCGCTGAATATTTAAATTGGCAATAGGGATATTCCCTTTATAAAATTGGATTACTTCGTTTCGGTGAACGATTCTTTTATGCTGAAATGTCCGATATAATTTTCCTGTGGTTTTAGGAAAATGAACCGGCTTATCGGAATTACTATTCCAATTTAATTTACTCATGATAATTGCTCTTTTATACAAATTTAGTATCAAAAGTTGATATTAAATATTAAATGTAAAGCAATTTCTGATATATATTTGTTTAGTATCTAAATTTGATATTATGACTACACAATCAAGCAATTATTTTATATACAACAAAAATTATTCAATCATCTCTCCATCTTGATTATGCAGTTGACCACAAATCAGGCATTCATAAACAGTAATTCCGTGAATTTCCGTTTTTATAAGTATTGCTGTGCAGACTTGGCAGGTTAACGATTTACTCATGTTTTATTTCCTTTTCTTATTTTCATATGCTAACAAACACACAAAAGGTGTCATTCACAATTCCTCTCAGTGTCATTCCCACTTCTCTTCATGTCATTCCCGATTCAATCGGGAATCCAGTCCTTCAAACCAATCTTTTGATAAATCCTTCCATTCAGGATTCTCTTTCTCAATAAGTGTGATTTTCCACTTTCTATACCATTTTTTTAATCGCTTTTCTCTTTGAATAGCAGCTCGTATATCATTTGTTGTTTCAAAATGAACAAGTTTATCAACATTATATTTCTTAGCAAAGCCATAAATAAGTTTATTTTTGTGTTCATACATTCTTCTTTCAAAATTATTTGTAACGCCGATGTATAAAGTACCATTTCTTTTACTTGCTAAAATGTATACATAGTATGTTTTATTCATTGTGAAACCCCAAGTAACTAATTTTCCTTTTATGGATTCCCGATCAGGTCGGGAATGACAGTGGAGGTGGATTCCTGAGTTCACGGGAATGACAGAGGGGTAATATTATGCAGTTGCCCACATATTGAGCATTCATAAACGGCGACTCTGTTTATTTCCGTTTTTATGAGTATTACTGTGCAGACTTGGCAGG
>CAYNOU010000012.1:0-45261 GCA_964398885.1 uncultured Candidatus Cloacimonadota bacterium
TTTTTTCTTGACTTAAAATACCCAACTTATTTCATTTAGTTATTATTTTTTTCAATAATTTTTGTGAATTAGTAGAATAAAGCGGAGCAATGACCACGAGTCCAAATACCGGTTCAGAGAACTTCGTCCGGGGCGTCAGGACTTGCAGAATGCATAAATCTCGTAATAGAGAGCGCCAATCTCATTGTGGCGTTGTTCCGCTTTTTCTTTTTTACTCCAGTATTTTTTATAGAATGAAAGGTGCGACAACATGAAAAGAATACGAAAAATCTCTATTATTTTATTAGCCATTTTGGCAATAGTATTATGCGAGTTCAATATACCTGCTTGGGCAGATGAAAATTTAGATACGAACTCTGTGGTGCAAGGGAACACGAAATTTGCATTTGACCTCTATGCCAAACTGAAAGAGAAAGAAGGTAATCTATTCTTTTCTCCATTTAGTATTTCAACAGCACTTGCTATGACCTATGCTGGTGCCAAAGGAAACACAGAAAAGCAAATGGCTGAAGTACTTCATTTTATATTGAAAGATGATAGTCTTCATTCTGCATTTGCAGAGCTTCAAAAACACTTGAATGCTGTGCAAGAAAAAGGAAATATTGAACTTAGTATTGCAAATTCTATCTGGTGTCAAAAGGGTTATACATTTCTTAAAGAATTTCTTAATATTATAAATGATTACTATCAGGGAAAAATCAATTCTGTAAATTTTATTACAGAATGTGAGGATGCAAGAAACAGAATTAACAAGTGGGTAGAACAGCAAACAAATGACAAGATTAAGGAATTAATAAAGCCTGGAATTCTTAATCCATTAACACGCCTTGTTCTGGTAAACGCTATTTATTTTAAAGGAAAATGGGAAAGAGAGTTTGAAAAAAAATTTACAAAGAAGATGCCTTTCTGGTTGAATTCCAAAGATACGGTTAATTGCCCTATGATGCGACAGCAAGGTAAATTTCTTTATAGGGAAAATGACAGTTTGCAGATTCTTGAGTTACCTTACCTGGGTAATGAGCTGTCTATGATTGTTTTGCTTCCAAAGAAAATTGAAGGACTACAAAAACTGGAACACAATCTTAATATAAATAATCTCAAAAATTGGACGGATTTTAGTAGTGAAGATGTCATAGTGTATCTACCTAAATTTAAAATGACATCAGAATTTTATTTGGGCAAGACCCTCTCATTGATGGGTATGACAGATGCTTTTAGTTATAAACAAGCTGATTTTTCAGGAATTGATGGGACAAGAGAGTTATTTATTTCTGAGGTAATACATAAAGCTTTTGTAGATGTTAATGAAGAAGGTACAGAAGCAGCGGCAGCAACTGCTGTTGTTATGCTAAAGGCAGTAGCTCCTAAAAAGCCTATTGTATTTCGTGCAGACCATCCGTTTATATTCTTAATTCGTGATAATCATTCAGGAAGTATTCTGTTTTTTGGCAGATTGGTTGAGCCAACAAAATAAGGTAAAAAATCAATAATACCTTATGTGGTAAACAGAACTAATAAAATTTCATATTCTATTTTAAAATTTACGAATAAATCCCCAATTTAATTGGGGATAAATAACAAACACCAAATAACAAATAAGCCTCAATTATTAAAATTCCAATAGCCAAAATAATCATTTTGATTTAACAGTGGTTAATGAAAATTATTAATATGTTTTTCACCCTGTGAAATATTTTGTCTGTTCATCTCCTTACCACTTTTCTTGTCAGTTATTTCACAGGGTAAATTTGATTTTTTAATAATTGTAATTTACCTGCCCTGTTAGATAATTATCAAATAATATAGTTTATTTATTTTTATCATCTCCATTCCTTTCAACAATTACAATTATTACAATAATAAAAATCTAACGGGGTAAAGATTTTGTTACTCTTGCCCTGTGGAATAAAAGATATTGAATCTATTCCACAGGGTGAAGATTTTGGAATTTTATTATAAAGTAATTGCACCTTCTCTTAAAACCTCAATTTTTTTGTTCACAACTTTTACAATTGTTGAGGGTTTGTTTGTAAATGTGTGAATTTTATCAATCACAATTCCATCAATCTGAGATTCAAATTTTTTGATAATATCTTCTGTTTTTAGTGCTTCTTTCTCTCCAGAGATATTTATACTTGTACTAATTATAGGTATCCCAACTTTATTTATTATTTCTCGTGTAATCTCATTTCCTACAAGCCGAACAGCTATGGTTTTGTTATAACAAATCGGGTTTTGACAATACTTTTTTTTTGCATTAAATATAATTGTGAGAGGTCCAGGCCAATATTGATTTATTAATTTTTCTTCAATGTATCCAATTGCTGAAGAGTCAACCAGCAAGTAAAGTTGGGATATATTACCAATTAAGACAATAAAACCTTCTTTTTTATTTCTCTTTTTTATTTTAGAAATTCTTATAATTGTATCCGTTGCACTAATAATTGCACCGATTCCGTATAGATTTTCAGTTGGATGGATTAGGATTTTTCCCTCTTGTAAAATCTGCGAAGCTTGCTTGATTTTTCTTTTTGTTGTTTTATCTTTGAAAATAATCTTTTTCATCTGAAAATCGCTTTCACCACAAAGACACAAAGACACAAAGAAAAAAATAGAAATATAATAAAACCAATAACTTCAATGTAATTTTCATGCTTCTTTGCGTCAACTTGTTGACATGAATGTTTCATATGTAAATATACTGCATATTACACACCCCGTTCTCCGATTCCATCGGAGTCCACCCCTCTCAAGAGGGAATTTTTTTAATTCCCCTCTATCAAGAGGGGAAATCCCGATTTATCGGGAAGGGGTGTGTTATTTTCATTCTTTTTTGTGTCTCTGATTTATCGCTGGAATGATAAGCACTCCCAATCATCTTAGATAATCCAATGGATTAACAGCCTTACCTGCCTTGCGCAATTCAAAATATAAGCAGTCCTCACCAAGAAATAAGTTATGCCCGGAATATGCAATAATTTGTCCTTGTTCTACTCTTTGTCCTTTGTTCACGGCTAATCTGTAATTATGTCCATAAAGGCTGTAGAATCCATTCTGATGGTCAATAATAACTAAATTCCCTTTATTTTCAAACCAGTTAGAAAAAGCAACAATTCCTGAAGCAATACTTTTTACCGGAGTTCCAACTTCTGCTTGAATGTATATTCCTTTACTTTCAATTGTGGTTTTTGAATTATTTGGTCTTATAATTCCAAACTCTTGAATGATATTACCGCAAACAGGCCATATAATACCTTTTTCAAATTTAAAGCTATATTCTCTACCATGTTTTTCTGCTTCTATTTGCTCCAGAAAATCTTCCAATGAAGTAATTCCTTCCTTCAAACTTTTCATCTGACTTTTGTAATCATCTTCTAAACTAACAAGTAAATTCAATTCCGCCTGCTTAGATTCCTTTTTAGAAAGAGCATAATTGTAATTTTCCTGATTGCTTCCAATTCTATTTTTAATATTTTGAATATTCTCTTCTTTTTTTAAACTAATATTTTTTCGGACTAAGTAATCCTGATTAAGATTACAAAGATTTGTTAGAATTAAATTTGAACACATTTTAAGATTGGAAATACTTGAATTTCTTATACGGTTTTGATTCAGATAAATGCTATTTACATAAAGTATATTTAGATTTTTTATGATATTGTTAAGCAGAATTTTGTTTTCTGAAATATCTTTTTTGCTTTTATTAATAATGGCATTGACTTCTTTTAGTTCATACTCACTGGAGAATTTCTGCTTATTCAAACTTTCTATAATACATCTTAGATTATAAATTTTCCTTTCTAATTCTTTTTCTATTTTTTCTTGTGTCTTTTTATCTTTATTAATTTCTTGCAATGCATTCTGTATAGATTCAATCTCTTCCTCTAATTCTGCGATTCTCTTTTTAGTAGTTTGAGTAATATCTGCAAAAGAGAATTGAAAGCATAGCAAAAAAGATAAGAAAAATATAGCGTATTTCATAAAAATCAAATAAAGAAAATTGAAATATTTCTGTCAAAAAATAAAAAAATTTGACTTATTAAAATGATAAACAAAAAGAGTGTAATATGAATTAAGTTTACATTTAAGTATTAATTTTAAAAATAAAATTTAATGGAGGAAAAATGGAAAAGACTTACAAAGCCATAGACGGAAACACGGCAGCAACGCATGTAGCTTATGCTTTTAGCGAAGTTGCTGCTATTTACCCAATAACGCCATCATCGCCGATGGGAGAATTAGCAGATGCCTGGGCTGCGCAAGGTAGAAAAAATATCTTTGGACAAACGCTTGATGTTATTGAGATGCAAGCTGAAGCTGGTGCTGCAGGTGCTGTTCACGGCTGCCTTTCTGCTGGTGCAATGACCACCACCTTTACAGCATCTCAGGGTCTTATGCTGATGCTTCCAAATATGCATAAGATTGCTGGTGAGATGCTACCAACTGTTTTTCATGTTTCTGCTCGCTCTCTTGCCTGCCAATCCCTTTCAATCTTTGGCGACCACTCTGATGTAATGTCTGCAAGAAATACCGGATTTGCTCTTATGGCTGCAGGTTCAATTCAGGAAACAATGGACTTAGCAGTTATTTCTCATTTATCAACATTAAAATCTAAGGTGCCATTCCTTAATTTCTTTGATGGATTCAGAACTTCACATGAAATTCAAAAGGTAGAAATAATCCCTTATGAAATAATGGAAGAGCTTCTTGAAATGCAGTATGTAAAAGAATTTCGTGCACGAGCAATGAACCCGGAAAAACCTATGATGAAAGTCGGCGCACAGAATCCCGATGTATATTTTCAAGGAAGAGAAGCTGTGAACAAATTCTATGCCGTAATACCTCAAATCGTGCAAGAGTATATGGACAAATTTGCGAAAAAAATAGGACGGCAATACAAACTGTTTGATTATGTTGGAGCTCCTGATGCTGAAAAGATTATTATAGCTATGGGTTCTGCCACAGAAACTTTGGAGGAGACTGTTAATTATCTTAACCAGCATGGTGAAAAGGTGGGTGCAATCAAGGTCCGTTTGTATAGACCTTTCTCTGCCCAAGCTCTTATTTCTGCAATTCCAAAAACTGTGAAGAAAGTTGCTGTTCTGGATAGAACAAAAGAGCCTGGCTCCCTCGGTGAACCGCTTTATCTTGATGTTGCTGTCGCTCTATCCGGAAAAGATATTAAAGTGATTGGTGGACGATATGGCCTTTCTTCAAAAGAATTTACTTCAACTATGGCTAAAGCTGTTTATGACTATCTTGATGGAAAATGTACTCAAGGTTTTACTGTAGGCATTGAAGATGATGTAACCGGCACATCTGTTTCTATTGGCGAAGAAATTGATGCAGAACCTAAAGGTGTTATCCGTTGTAAATTCTGGGGATATGGTTCTGATGGAACTGTTGGCGCGAACAAAAACTCTATCAAAATTATTGGTGATAATACTGATATGTATGCACAAGGCTATTTTCAGTATGATTCTAAAAAGTCTGGTGGCATAACTATCTCTCATCTTAGATTTGGAAAAGAAAAAATTCAATCTCAATATCTGCTTAACAATGTAGATTTTGTTGCACTTCATAAGTCTTCTTATATTGGTCGTTATGATATTTTAGGAGGTATAACTGAAAACGGCACATTCCTGCTTAATTCAAATTGGAAGACTGATGAAGTATTTGAAAACCTGACTGAAGATATGCAGAAGACGATTATTGAGAAAAAGGTCAAAGTCTATAATATAAACGCATTGAAAATAGCACAAGAGGTTGGACTTGGCGCTCGGATTAATACAGTTATGCAGGCGGTATTCTTTTCTACCATAGGTAGATCCACCTTTGGCGGAAAAATTTCTGGAGTGTTGCCAGAAGAGGAAGCGTTGAAACTTATCAAAGATGCCATAGAAAAAACATTCTTGAAAAAAGGTGAAAATATTGTGAAGATGAATTGGGCAGCTGTTGACAGAGCTTCAGATGCTTTAGAAGAAGTTCCAGTTCCTTCTGACTTAATTGGAATAAAATCAGCACCAGTTCCAAAACTTATTCCAGATGACGCTGATGATTTCGCAAAAAATGTTATTGACCCGGTTATGCACTTCAAAGGCGATACAATTCCAGTTTCTAAAATGCCTTATGATGGTCAAGTTCCAACTGGAACTACACGATTAGAAAAGAGAGGTGTAGCACCATTTGTACCAAAATGGAACCCAGAAAAATGTATCCAATGCAATCAATGCTCATTAGTATGTACCCATGCTGCTATCCGTCCAAAACAAATAGCACCGAAAGATTTAGAAAACGCACCTGAGACATTCATTACTGTAAAATCAAAAACAAAAAATGATAGAAATCTTCAATACAGATTGCAAGTATATGTGGAAGATTGTGTTGGTTGTTATAGTTGCATAGAGGCTTGCCCGGTTAAAGGAAAAGCCATAGAAATGGTTCCAATTGAACAAGCCCGTGCAGCAGGTGAGATAGAAAATGCTGTGTTCTTTGATAATCTTCCTGATAATGTCCTTGATGGAGTAAAGCGTGAGTCGGTAAAAGGGAGTCAGTTCCTTATGCCATATTTTGAATTCAGCGGTGCGTGCGGCGGCTGTGGAGAAACCCCGTATGTTAAATTGGCTACCCAGCTTTTTGGTGATAGAATGATAATCGCTAATGCAACTGGATGCTCATCAATTTATGGTGGAACCTTCCCAACAATGCCATATTGCAAAGATAAGGAAGGACGAGGTCCAACATGGGCAAATTCCTTGTTTGAAGATAATGCAGAATATGGATTTGGTATGAGGTTGGCTGTTAATGCAAATAGAAAACAGTTATTTGATAATATTAATAAATTGCTTGAGTTAGGAACTACTTCAGAATTAACTAATGCTCTTAAAAAAAGCAAAGAACTCTGGAATTCTGTAGATGATGAAGCTAAAAAAGCCGCAAAATCCGTGAAGAAAGCCTTACCAGAAGCACTCGCTAAAGCATCAGAAAATACTAAGCCTATTATTGAAAAGATAATTGAATTGCAAAACTATATTGTTGATAAAAGTGTTTGGTCAATTGGTGGAGACGGATGGGCATATGATATTGGCTATGGTGGACTTGACCATGTGCTTGCGTGTAATAAAAATGTAAATGTACTTGTTCTTGATACAGAGGTTTATTCCAATACTGGTGGACAGGCATCCAAAGCAACTCCAACAGGAGCAGTTGCGAAATTTGCAGCTGCTGGAAAGAGAACCAAGAAGAAAGACCTCGGCATGATGGCAATGACTTATGGCTATGTTTATGTGGCTGGTGTGGCAATGGGTGCAAGTCCAAATCAATGTCTAAAAGCATTTATTGAAGCTGAAGCTTACCCTGGTCCTTCTTTGATTATTGCTTACTCTCCTTGCATTGCCCATGGAATTGATATGGGAAAAACCCAGGCAGAAGAGAAATTAGCGGTTGATAGCGGTTATTGGATTCTATACAGATACAATCCATTGCTTGCAAAAGAAGGTAAGAATCCATTGATTCTTGATTCAAAGAAGCCGAAATTAGGATATCAAGCATTTCTTGATAATGAGATTCGTTATCGCACTTTGACTCAACAGTTTCCTGAAATAGCAAAGAAACTTTTCAAACAAGCAGCTGAAGAGGCTAAAAAAAGATATGAGATTTATGAAAAGATGGCTGAGAAATAAATAGTTAATCATGTAAAATTGATAAAACCCCGAGGAGTTATTCTCGGGGTTTTTATATATGAGTTTACTATAAAAAGCCAAAATAATGAAATATTTTGTTATTTTTCAGAGATTAGAGAAACCGTTGAAACGGTTAGAAATTTCTATCTTCCGAGAAACCCACAACTTAAGTTGTGGGTTAATAAGAGCCATACCTATTGTAACCGTTTTAACGGTTTATAAAAATTGTCATATTATTATAAGAAAGTAAAAGCGGAATGTGATAAAAATTACTTTCTGAAAATCAGGACAGAAAAATTATTAAAATAGGAAGCTGAAACTATTAAAAGGTCGTGGACGGTATAACGGTAGAAATAAGCTGAAAAAACGCATTTCTTCACAATCTATTTGAAGCTATCTCTATGAGTTGCATGTTTTCTTTTTCTGTGAGTGGCTTTTCTCTTGGTCTACCTGGAAATAACTCATCATACGCTTCAATAAGTATTTTTGACCTTATAGAAATTTCCTCTATCGTAGGAGGGAACTCAAATTCCTGAAGGAGATATAATTTACTTGTATCCTTTTGGACTTTATCTAATAGGTGCTTGGCTATTTCAATAGCTTTATTACCTCTTTTCAAGATACTTTCATAGCTTTCTCTATTCATTTTCATAATATACTCATCAGCTGAATACATTTGAAGTATACCTTGATAGAAAAGACTTGTCCCAAATAATAAGTCTTCTTGCTCTTCAATCCTTTTTATAAATAAGTCTATTTCTTTCATTTTTCCTTTAACCGTCTTGAAACTTCAAGAAGTTTAATTGCCCGGTATTTTTCTTGTAGGTTCATTAAATCTATTTTTCTTCGTCTCGTTTTTCTTTTTTGAAACATAAGAAAAGAAAATAACAATAAGCAACTAACACAACTGGTCCAAAACAATAAACAATAAATTCTGAAATATCATAATATCTTAAATCAGCAAAAGGATTATATAAAGGCTTTATTGTTTCAATTTTAAATAATTCTGATGGTTTGCGTGTCTTTTCCTCAATAATATATTGTTGATATACAGGATACTTTTTCATAATAGCATCATATAAAGTGCTATCATTAATAATATGATATTCAGGATATTTATTTCTAACTCTTTGTAAAAATTCTTCTCTTGTAAATTTATTTTTTTTATCGTTATATTTCATTAAATCAGTTTTGTATCTTGTGCTTGTTTCTATATTTTTTTTAAACCATCTATATTTCACAGAATCTTTTAATTCTTGAGTTAATTGTGAATATCGTGGGTCTTTTAAAACCTCTGATAACTTTATATCTGTTGTAATTGGTTCATAATCTGTTTCCACAAATGAGTATTTTGTAAAAGGAAAAAAGTAATCTCCATCATCACCTCCAAACCCTACAAGTAAAACAATGTGAATAGTAATCCATATCGTATAAATTCCAAATAATACTTTATATTTTCTAAAAAATTTATTCATTATTCTCCATAATATTTGCTTAATAATTCATAATCAATTATAATATTTGCTAAAGTCTTTTTATCAATATCATATTTATTTACAAAAATACTTAATTTACTTGATATTGAATCAATTCTTGTTTCAAAAAGAGAGTTAATATCAGGAAACATTGCTTTATGATATTCTTTCAACATTTCATACAACTCATTCGTTTGCATATCATATTTAAAGGCGAGTAATACGCAATAATAGGGATCTACTTTCAATAAACCAGATAAATAAAATTCTTCTCTCCGCTCTTCTCTCCACTCTTCTCTCAGCTCTTCTGACTGCTCCATAAAACTTTCTCTTAACTTGTCTTCTTTTGAAGAACAAGCGAACATAATTAAAACCATTAAAGTTAAAATAAATAATTTTTTCATTTTTACTTCCTTATTTTTTCATAAAAAGCAATATTGATAAACTTACTTAAATTAAAGCTCTGTTCACCTTTTTAACCATTCTGGGTGCTGTTCTAAATAGT
The DNA here is from genome assembly GCA_964398885.1 of uncultured Candidatus Cloacimonadota bacterium. Taxonomy (GTDB): domain Bacteria; phylum Cloacimonadota; class Cloacimonadia; order JGIOTU-2; family JGIOTU-2; genus JAGMCF01. Next base: position 9,663 of record CAYNOU010000012.1, read on the forward strand.
CAAATACATCGGTCTTTATAGCTCATTTTTTTGCCCTACGATTTTCCATTTCTTTAAAAGGAATACCAAATTGATTACCATTCCAATCCATAACTACTTTAGTTTCACCAGTTTTTGTATCCGTAATAAGAAAACACTGAATTCTCTCACCGCCAGCACCTGCTATTTGATATCTGCCAGTGCCACTATTCAAACTAATCCATAAAATAACAAATATTAATGCTGAAATTAATATGCCAAGTAAGAAACTTTTAATGTTTAATTTTTTCATTTTTTAACCTCTTGTAACAGTATTTGTAACAACTATGTAAGATTTATGTAACATTAGTTGTACCAGTCAAGTTTTAATTGCATAACAACATCTCAAGTTTGCATAATGCAATATTATGTAAATCTTACCTCGTAATTATAAAAATTATTAGAAACAAAATAAACCAAAATAGCCGAAGAAATTAATATACAATTTTTAGCATCCGTTCTTCTCTGTAACCATTCTTTAGGTGCAAGAATATAATAGAAAAGTGTAATAGTTAAAAAGATTGTAAACCATATTTTAGTGCTTTTAGATAGAGGTTTGTTTGATATTTCTTCTTTATCATTTTTTCTCATCTCCTTTACTCTTAGTTATTCTAAACGTTTTCGGTGTTTGTGAAGTGTCCAAAGGGCACTTGGGTGAACGAAGTGAGCAAAAAATACCGTGTTAGCCAACGTAACGATTTTCAAATAATCACCCACGCCAAACCAAATTATCAGCTTGAAAAATGGATTCTTCTAAAACTTTAGGATATTGCTTATATTCATATTTTAGCCTTGTCTTCTGACAAAGAGCAAGAAGAAATTCTTTTAACTCCATTTCCGAAGTTACAATTTCTTTACCATCAATTCCACAAGCTATGCAAATAGCATCTGCAATTTGTTGATCAGTGTATTCACTTAAATGATCCCGACGCCAAGCAAATAGATAAGGAGAATATAAATAATTTAAAAGTCTTATTTTTTTGGAATACATAGGTACCATTACTTGGTATGCGCCTCTTGATAGCCAAAGAAGAATGATCAACAAAACAATAAATACCCATATCCTGTAATTCATAAGGACTGAAGAACTAAGAATTATCCAAGAACCAGCGGTAAATAAACACATTGTAAGAATTAGAGAATATATCGTCTGTTGTTTGAAGATAGAAGAACCTCCTTTCTTGATTTTCGGGTTCTTCTGCTCGATAAGAATAAAATCAATTTCGAGAAGAGGAAATCGCCACTCTTTAGCTGAAAATGTTATTATCATTCTATAGCAGCTGATAAATATTAAGATAATGCTTATTACCAAATAAAAAATTGGCATGAGAGTCCCTTTCCTAAATTACATTTATCGTTGTGTCAGCTAAATATTATATACGCATAACGAGAGAAATAACCGGCGTGGAAATTCTGTCCTCAGAACTCTCATTATTCAAATTTAACGTCATATTTACTCCCAAACTTTAAAATCACGCTTCAAGTATTCCACGTCCGGTTGATTAATGGTTAGGTGTTTTTTTTTAATCTTTCGGTAAAATTTTGTATCAATTCTGTCTCTTCTGCAATGAAATAACTTATAATAACTTTTTGTACTTCACTAAATTTTTCATATGAATCATTAAACATCTCTTTTGTGATTATACCCTCTTTTTCACATTTATCAAAATATTAATAAGTTGCAATTGTTTTAATAACAAAAATATCACTGTCATTTAATTTCATATGTATATATCCTTGTTAAGTATTTCGGCTGTTCATAAAATGATTTTAAGTCAAATTTCAATTCCAGCGTTTCGAACTGCTGAAATAATTTTTTTAATATCCCCACCTCGGTAAACATAATCTCTAAAAGGTTCAGAAAATTGAGATATGTGGAGATTATTCATCAATTCCCATAAAAAATCAAAGACCAAATTAAATTCATTTCCGGTTATGCCAGCATTTTCCCAAATTTTATCAGGATCGAAAACCCCGTCTTTGTCAATGTGAAAATGTGTTTTATCTCTTACAATTTTTAACTTTGCAGACAACTTTTCAATTTTATCTATACTGAAATTTTTATTGACTAAATATTTATTTATTTCATCCTTCCTTAAACGATAAAGATACCAAAATGAAGCAGTATCTTTATGTTTATCGAGAATCTTAATCCCGTGGGCAATTAGGTCATTTTTTAGTGAGTAATATGCATACCGGAAAAAACTCAAACCAAATGTAGGATTTTCAGCAACAAGGGTATTTACAGCGTTCCTTTTTGATATTAGAAATTTTAATTCGTGTAGATTCCTAATTAATGATCGTTCATATCTATCTTTTGATTCCATTTTTATCTCAGATTAAAAAACATCTAACATATATTAGACTGCAAGACACAGTATGAGCCAAAGGCTCATAAATATGACTCAACTATTTATTAAGTTAACAAACCAGAAAATAAACATCTATCCGTCTTAGCGTCGAGACAGGTCTTTGACATTAACATTTTCTTCCGACTTACTTTATTATCAGACCCAAAATATTAAGAAATACTACATACTTCTACACAACCCAATCAATATATTTTTACAATCTTGTCAAATTTTTCATCTACAAACCATATCTTACTATCTACGGCGTAAAATCAATTTTGCCATCTACTGTCAGACAAAATTCTGTAAGAATATTTATAGCATTTTCAACATCTTTAATGGATACAACTTCTGTATAAGTATGCATATATCTGCAAGGAATTGACACAAGACCTGTTGCAACACCTTCTCTTGTAACCTGAATTACATTTGCATCCGTGCCAGTTGGATGTGAATTTGATTCAACCTGATATTTTATTTTCTTATCTTTTGCCACTTTTATAAGAAGTTCAAATACTTTCGGATTGATGTTTGGTCCTCTTGTAATAGAAGCACCTTCACCAAGTTTGACCTCGCCAACTTTTTTCATTTCAACATCAGGCGTATCAGTGGCATGACAAACATCAATAGCAATTCCAATATCAGGATGAATTCCATAAGCTGAAGTTCTCGCTCCGCGTAATCCCACTTCTTCCTGAACAGTAGCAACACTAAATAATGAGGCTTTAAGTTCATTTCTTCTTTTGAATATATTTTTCATTACTTCAGCCACGACAAATGCACCTATTTTATCATCAAAAGCACGAGAGGTATAAATATCATTTCGCATCTCTTCAAAGTTCGGGTCATAAGTTATCGGGTCGCCAATGTCAATCAGTTTTTTGACCTCATCCTTATCCTTTGCTCCAATATCAATGTAAAGCTGATGTGGTTTTAGAACTTTCTCTCTTTCTTCCTTTTCAAGAAGATGAATTGCCTTTTTACCAGTAACACCAAGCACATCACCATTTTTTGTATGAATTCTGACTTTTCTGCCCGGAATAATCCCAATATCAAATCCGCCTAACCTATCAAAATAGATAAAGCCTTTGTCGTCAATATACTTAACTTGAAAACCGAGTTCGTCCATATGACCAGCAAGCATAATCTTGGGTGATTTATCAGGATTTACAGATGCAATTGCGTTTCCATGCACATCAATTTTGATTTTATCTGAGTAATTTTTCATTTCAGCAAACCAAATTTTTCGCACCTTATCTTCATATCCTGATGGAGATGGTGTTTTCATCAGGGTTTCAAGAAATTGCATAGATTGCTTATTCATTGGTTCTCCTTGATTTTTTTTATTCTGCACTTATACTATAAGACTTTAGTTTAGAATTTATTTAGTATAATTATTTTTTAAAATTTTTGTCAATTTTTATCCAAATATTTCAATGTGTGTATAAGTACTCCGAATCCTTTTCGGTATAAATTATACCAACTAAAGTCAATTATTCGTTTAAAAGCAAGCTATCAGAAAAAACTTTGTCAAAGATTCCATATAAACATTCTGGAGAGTAAGACGATTAACATTCTTGACAATAATTTACAAACTTTTTTAAAAATATTGAAGTAGAAATAAACTATTATTAAAATTAAATGTAGGAGCATATAATGAATAAAAGGAGTAATCTAAGATTAGTCTTTTTAATTATCTTGATAACATTCTTAGCAAATTGTGCCACAAAATATTCTACAACACATATTCCTGAAGAAATTAAGGTTGAGAGAATTCCATTAGCAGGTCCGTTCGCAAATCGTGATTCAGAAATTTCAGGATTAGCCTGGTATAACGATTATTTGATTCTTCTTCCGCAGTATCCTTCTCGGTTTGAATCTGATTATGATGGCAAGCTCTTTGCAATAGCTAAAGATTCAATTCTATCTTTTTTGAATGGTAAAGCAGATTTGACAATAACACCCATAGAAATTGATTTTATTGCACACGGACTTGCAACTAAAATTGAGGGGTATGAAGGTTTTGAAGCAATTGCTTTTTTTGATAACAAGATATTTATGACAATTGAATCTTCTCCGAATAATATGCTTGGTTATTTGATAAGTGGAGTAATAAAAAGAGACCTTAGTAAAATTATTATCAATACTGATAAAATAGCTGAAATCCATCCTCAAGCATCAATAAATAATGCAACAGATGAGACTATGCTTGTTACATCAGATAAAGTAATTACCATATATGAAGGGAATGGAAAAAATGTAAATCCTTTTCCAATTGCACATGTGTTTGACCATGATTTGAATTTATTAGAAACAATTTCATTCCCGAATATTGAATATCGCATTACTGATGCAACAAATCTTGATGAGAATAAATGTTTTTGGGCAATAAATTATTTTTATCCTGGAGATGAAAATGCATATAATCCATCTGTGGATCCAATTTCAATAGTTTATGGTAAAGGAGCAACTCATTCTAAATATACAACAGTAGAAAGATTATTGAAATTAAAGTATTCTGAATCTGGAATTACTTTGGTTCAAGAAGCACCGATACAACTTGAACTTATTAATGATGACAATTCGCGAAATTGGGAAGGAATTGTCAGATTAGATGATATAGGTTTTTTGCTTGTAACAGATAAATATCCTGAAACTATTTTGGGGTTTGTTCGAAGGTAAATTAGGTTTTATTTGATTTTAATGCAGTAGGATTTATTATACCTATGCTCTTGATGAAATTGATGATGGGGTAAGGAACAAATTAGTAATATTGTTTCAGTAACTGAAATATAAGTGATATTCTCATTTTAATGCACCATCCTTAACAATTTTGTTATGTTTAGTGTATAAGATTAAGAAATAATTTCATTTTGTCTCTTTATCTAAACAGATTATTCTCATTTTTATGCACTAAAGTTAACAGTTTTGTATACTTTGGTGTATAGGATTGAGAAGTATATTTCATTTTTTATATGATCTATTATTATTTCTATAAACCATAAAATTTCTTTTGGTTAAAAGATAGATGTATTGTTTTGTTGTCAATATTTTACTGGTGAAAGATGCTATTTCTATCAAACATAAGGATAAAAAAATAACAATCAAGATTCTATAAATTTTTAAACATTATCAATTAAAATTTATTCATGCTTTGTTTAATTCAAGTGAAACAATCCCCGCCCCAAGATAACATAAAGTAGCAAGTACAAATACAACCTTAAACCCAAAAAGAATTGCAAATAAAGTAGCAAGGATTGTACTTATTACAGAAAAAAATCCGTTTATTCCCCACGCCCATGGCACCTTGAAACTTTCTATTCTTTTAATCATTGATAATCCCTGCGGGAAAGGAATTCCCATAAAAAATCCTAAAGGTGCGAGCAGAATTATGGTAACTAATATTTTTATTATAACATTAGCATTCATAAAAACAGGCAGGACAATATCAAAAGTCAGAAGATACAAAATTATAATTGAAACGATAAGCAGAGTCGAATATAGGATTCTCTTTTCTTCCTTAAATATTTTATCAGAAAAGTAGCTCCCAATCCCTGAAAAAACAAGCAAACTTGAAATTATTACACTTAATGAATAAGTGGGATGAGATAAGAATAAAATCAACTTCTGAATAAGTGGCATCTCTATAAAGAAAAATCCTATCCCGATTAATCCAAAAAAGAGGAGTATCTTTACATTTAAACCTCTTTTCCCTTTCTTCAGAAACAGCAAAGGAACTACTATCAGCACAAAGCTTATAATTATTACAGGAATGAGCAGAATAATTAATGTTAAATATCCCCACTCTGTAAATGGTATTTTATCAGTGCCGTATTTTAAAATGTACTTTAGTGTTTTATATTTAAAAAAGTTATAAAAATATGGTCTATTGTCAGTTGCAGGTTTAATATCAAAATCGTATTCATTTATGAAATCAGATGCCCTCTCAGAAAGTAAATTTTTCGTTGCTAAATAATAAATTGGTGTATCAAGTTTTACAAATCTGTTCACTTCGTTCTCTTTTATACCATCATAATATATAATATCAAAAAGTCTTCTTTTACAGAATTCTTTTGTTTTATTTATCATTTTTTCAGAAACTGGATTTTTTGAGATAATCAATGTAGCTGCCTGAATGGTTCTGATATAGATGATATGCTTACTAATATCTTTTATATCTAAACTCTTTAATGCATGAATGCAGATATTGAGCATCTTGAGATTATCTCTTGGAGGATTCACAACCCATCTTGTGATTGCCAAGAGACCATTTTCTTTTAGGTGCAGAAAAAACTCTCGTATTGATTCAACAGTATAAAGATTTGTCTCATTTAAGGCATAGATACCGGATGCAGCTGTGTTATATGTATCTAACATTGAAATTTCTATCAGGTTGTATTTTTCTCTTGTGGATTGTATAAAACCTCGTGCTTCATTATTTATAATAGTAACTCGTGGATGGTTGTAAATATTTCCTGAGAATTTGGAATAATCATCTTTCATAAGTTTTACAACTTTTCTATTCAACTCCAATCCCGAAATGTTTTTAAAATCATGTAATAATGCTTTTAATGTTCCTTCACCTCCGCCAACACCAACAATGAGTACTTTTTCTTTTTCAGAATCATCTAATATGTTGTAAGGTAAAGCAGATGGGATATAATTAAGATATTTTATTTCTTCCTTTGCTCCATCAAAAGGGGTAATTGCACTCATTGCTTCACCATCAAAAAATATTCCTTTTTGTATCGGAACTTCATAAGGAGACACTAAACTAAGCCCAACTGTTGAACGCAATCCTTCTGCTTCAACAACCTGAACAAGTCCAAGAGGAGAGTATCTTTCTTTTATAATTTTTGAATCTGGAAGATTCAATGTTTTTGAGATGGACTTATATTGGGATATTTTTTTCAAATCCAAATAATCAACAGAATAACAAAATAGTGCAACTATGACTATTGAGAGTAAAAGGTTTGTTATAAAGACTCGTTTCTTTAAGTTTAGGGGGTGTAATAAAATAACTTTTTTCCTGATATATCGGGATATTCTTCGCACATTAGATGCGGATTTGTCCTTCCCGTATGTAATAGTTAAATTATTACACCCCCTGAATGAAAAAATTATTGCTGTAAGGAAAGAAATGATTGTAATTCCAATAAGTATTGAATAGGGATGAAGAAAATAAGAAACTAAAATGACAAAAATTGCTCCAATTCCCGAACCAATTAAATTAGAAAAATAGGTTTTCCCAATAGGAAACTTTGTTAAAGCAATCCCTATCACTGTTGCTCCGAAGAAGAAGGGAATTCCCATTGCAATAAAATATTGTAGAAAGTAATATAATTGGCGATTGTCAATTCCAATTTCAAATGGATTAAATGGGGTTTTGCAATACAAGATAAATCCCATGCACATTGAAAGGGGATAAAGAAAAAGAGCAGTTAAAACAAAACCATTGAAATGTTTTTCTATCTGATTTTTTAAAAGTGCGATGCCAGTTCCACTTGCTCCAAAACCAAGCAGTGCCAGACTTATTATAAATGCGGCAAGATTTTGCCATTGGGTAATAGCAAATATTCTTGTTAGTATTATCTCGTAGCAAAGAATTGTAAAAGATGTAAAAAATACTACTGGTTGAATAAATTTTGTATTGGTTTTCACAACCAATTACCTTTATTTTTTGATAAGCGGAACAAATCTCACTTGAGTGATTACTTCTGTTTTAAGCAGATCTTCACTTTTCTTTGTTATTACAAGCAGATTTTGAACTCTAAAAGGCGGTCCCACCGGGATACACATTATTCCACCTATTTTTAGCTGCTTAATGAGTGGCGGAGGAACAAATTCCGCGGCACAGGTTACAATAATTGCATCATAAGGAGCGCATTCTTCCCAACCATAGTAACCATCTCCGAACTTTGTCATGATAGTATCGTATCCTGCTTTTTCTAATACTTTGTTTGTTTTAAGATGCAGTTCTTCTATTATTTCAATAGTATAAACTTCTTTTGCTATTTTTGACAGAATTGCTGCTTGATAGCCTGAACCAGTTCCTACTTCAAGTACTTTTGAATCCTTGTTTAATTTCAACAATTCGGTCATTAAAGCTACAATATAAGGTTGCGAAATAGTCTGACCATATCCAATTGGCAATGGTCTATCTTCATAAGAAAATAGGCGATAAAGTTTAGGCACAAAAAGATGTCTTGGAACCCCCCTCATTGCTGAAAGAATTGTTGTATCTTTTATTCCCCTATCTTCTATCTGAATTTTTACCATCCAGTCTCGTTCCTTTTTATACACTGACTCACTATCTTGAGCGCAAGAAAGATTACTTATTAATAATATGAAAATTACGCAGATAAAATATTTTTTGTTTGATGGCATAACTGCCTCCATAAATAAATATAAATTAGAATCTATATTCCAGGCCATTTCCGATAATTTAATTCCTATAACTTTATCTGTCTTAAAATCAAAATACCTATGACAAATTCAAATTGAGAGGTGCTGCTTTAATTCAAATATCTATTGAAATACGAGAACACGAATGTTTTTTCTTCATATTTCCAACAATAACCACACCCTAACGCTAAGTTTGGAAAAGGATAATACCCTATTCCTTATTCCTCCCTGCCGTCTGTTACACTTAATTCTAAACCCAAATCAGGAATAACTCCAACTAATAAACCGATACCATAATAAGTTGAAGTAAAAAAACCTATCTGCTCCGGGTTTTTACAATAGTTATGCTCAACACCTAATACAATAGTATTAACAAATATGGTTTTCCTGAGTTTTAGTTGCAAAATAAGACAGATAAATTGACATCTATCAGTCAAATACTTTTTAAAGTATCAAAATGAAACAAAGGAAATTAACAGGTAAAGTGTAATATAAGAAATTATTGGCCTTTCAGTCAAGTAAAACTAAAAGAAATTAAAGTTAGCGAAGATGGTAAAGTGACTCTATTAAAATTAGAACCCGACAAACATTTTCTTCCAGTTTATTTTCAATGCAACAAGAAGTAAAAGCTATTCACTCATATCATACCTGTCTAATACGAGAATTGAATATGTCAGATTCTATAGTATTCATACAATTGAATTATCGCGAGATAAGGTGCCCTAACCGTGGAACTGGGATAGAATACCATTATTTTGTAAAACATTATTGTCATTCTACCAATAGATTTACCAAATATATTTTTGAACTTTGCTGGCCAGTTCTGAAACGGAGTCCTGATTCATCCTTCATCCTGATTAAATCGTGACTACAGCGAACAGAAAAACCGGGTCTGGCAGATAAAATATTGTTTGTATCCGTCCCGTCTCAATTTATTAGTCTCGGTCAGGCATCGAGCCTGAACGGATCGGGATAGGATTAGTTTGTGCTTGCCCCGTGAAATAATCCCAATATGTGGGGATTCCTTTTTTGAAGGATTTTACAGGGTAAATTCGTGGCTAAAAGGATTTTCATATGAAACCTACATGTCCTGAAAACAAATTGGGATACCCTATTAAATATGAAAAGATTTAACGGGGCAGGCAAAGGAGCATGAAAATTGAGGGACGGAATGCACAAATCCCAATTGTTCCTAACCTGTCTCGGCTTGGTGCCGAGCCAAGACGGGCAGGATTTGATCCCCGCGGACGCGGGGACTGTTTATTAAAACACCATTATAAATGGTGTTGGATCGTTTATTTTAAGGTTATTTTCAGATGAACATACATGTCCCGAAAACAAATCGGGACACAAAGGATGATGAAAATAACACACCCCTCGGCTGAAGCCGTATCCCCTTTTGATAGAGGGGAATTCCAAAAAGTCCCCTCTTGAGAGGGGTGGACATCCCGATTCATCGGGATGGACGGGGTGTGTAACCTGCGTGCTATTTCAGATGAAAAAAGAAATTAAAGCAATCTGGGCAGAAAACCAAACAGTTTTCATAATTGACCAGACTAAACTTCCACATAAATTACAGATTTTAGCACTAAAAAGTTACCAGGAAACAGCCCTGGCAATAAAAAAAATGAAGTTGCGAGGAGCGGGAACAATTGGCGTAGCTGCTGGATTTGCTATGGCTCAAGCATTTTCTGAATTATCTGATATAAAGGGTATCCAAAATGCAAAGCAATTAATTGAAAACACCAGACCAACCGCTCAGAATCTCTTTTATGCTACAAATTTGGTTTATAATAAATCCATAAATAGCAACCAACCAAAAGAAACTGCATGGAAAGCAGCTTCCGAAATTCTAAAAATGGATATTGAAAATTCAAAAATTATAGGCAAGATTGGAGCAAAACTAATAAAAGATGGCGACAGCATATTAACTCATTGTAATGCTGGCAAATTGGCTATTGCAGGTTTGGGAAGTGCTCTTGCTCCAATATATACTGCACATAATCAGGGTAAGAAAATATTTGTTTATGTAGATGAAACCCGTCCTCGTTTGCAAGGAAGCATGCTTACGGCTTGGGAATTATCTCAAGCAGGAATTCCTCACGCAATCATTGTAGATAACGCTGCTGGCTTCTTTATAAAAAAAGGAAAAATTGACATAGTTTTTGTTGGTGCAGATAGAATCGCAAAAAACGGAGATGTGGCTAATAAAATCGGCACTTACGAAAAGGCAGTGCTGGCAAAAGAAAATAATATCCCTTTCTATGTTGTTGCTCCAACTTCTACTATAGATATGAGTTGTAATAACGGAGATGAGATAGAAATTGAGGAGCGTCCAAAAGATGAAGTATTAATGATAAATAATAACAGAATTGCAAATGAGAATAGTGATGCTCTAAATCCTGCTTTTGATATAACTCCCTCAAAATATATCTCTGGCATTATTACTGAAAAAGGAATCTTTAAAAATTCAAAATTATAAAATATAAATTAAAAATTAAAATGGAAAAATATTCTGGTGTAAAATTTCAAGTGATTTTTCAGAAAAAAATTATTGTTGATGCCCCCAAGATTTGTGAACTAAAAAAATGGGGTAAGAAATTATCAGAACTTGGATTTATCCAACATTATAAAAATGAAACCGAACCAGAGAGGTTGAGTTCTGCTGGTAACCTCAGCTTCAGATGTGATAATGGCTTTATTATTACAGCATCCTATTCCGATTTAGCAGACCTAAGAGACGCGGATTTTGTTGAAGTTTTAAAAGTGGATTTAACTCAAAAACAAATCTATGTTAATAGTTTTAGAGAACCATCATCAGAAACAATGTTGCATTATGCAATTTATCAAAAAAGAAATGATATAAATGCAATTTTTCATGGACACTCAACAAAACTTCTTGATAGTTATACAAGATTAGGATTAAAATCAACATTATATGAAACTCATTATGGCTCTTTGAAATTAGTCAATTCTGTAATAGAAGTATTAGGAGATGAAAACTTTTTAATCATAAAGAATCATGGATTCTTAAGTTTTGGAACAAGTATAGATAATGCAGGAAAAAAAGTTTTAGATATAAATAAAAAATTAAAAATTAGTATAAGTTCTGTAAAATAGATACTTAATCTCTCATTCCCAATCCCCAATTCAATTGGGGAGGGCTTGGGAACGAGTAGACAAATCACTTAAGAAAGGAATTATTATGGGAAAATCTTTTATTCAAAAAGTATTTGAAAATAAAGTAGGAACGCCAGTCGCTGAAGGCGAGATTGTTTTTGTTGAACCTGACTATATCTTAACGCATGATAATACTGCTGCAATAATAAAAAAATTATCTAAAGTTAAGGAAGGAATAAGGGTAAAATACCCTGATAAGTTGGTTATAATTTTAGACCATGTAATACCTGCTGCAAGTGTTGCCACCGCAAATAATCACAAGCAAATTCGCAAATTTGTGAGAGAACAAGAAATCGCTCATTTTTTTGATATTGGAACTGGAATATGTCATCAGGTTTTACCGGAAATGGGATTGGCAAAACCTGGTAGTGTTATTGTTGGCAGCGATAGTCACACCTGCACTTATGGAGCATTTGGTGCTTTTTCTACAGGAATTGATAGAACAGAAGCTGCAGGAATTTGGATTACTGGCGAGACCTGGTTCAAAATTCCAAAGTCATACAAAATAATCCTGAGAGGGAAATTCCGAAAAAGTGTTTCTGCAAAAGATCTCATTCTAAAAATTATCGGTGATTTAAAAGCAGATGGAACAAATTACAAATCAGTTGAATATCACGGAGATGGAATAAAAAATCTATCAATTTCAGACAGGATGACAATATCAAATATGGCTGTTGAAATGGGAGCAAAAAATAGTGCCTTTCCTGTTGATGAAAAAACAAGAGAGTGGCTAATAAATAATGGAGTAAAAGAAAATAATTATTCAGAAATTTGGTCAGATAAGGATGTGGAATATGAAAAGACATTTTCTTATGATTTGAATACAATTAATCCACAAGTTGCTTTCCCGCATTCAGTTGATAATGTGAAAGATATTTCAGAAGCAGCTGGCATTACAGTTGACCAATGTTTTATTGGAACTTGCACAAATGGAAGGATTGAGGATTTACATATTGCAGCTAAAATTCTTAAGGGCAATAAGGTCAATCCAAACACGAGATTATTAATTTTACCTGCATCTCGTAGGATATATCAGGAAGCCGTTCAAGATGGCACTTTAGCTGTTTTGAATGAAAGTGGAGCCGTAATACTGCCGCCAGGATGCGGACCCTGTCTTGGTGCACATCAAGGAGTGATGGCAGATGGAGAGGTAACTATCTCAACTGCAAATAGAAATTTCAAAGGAAGGATGGGTAATAAAACTGCGTTTATTTATCTTGCTTCGCCTGCCACTGTTGCTGCTTCTGCTTTGACAGGAAAAATTACTGACCCAAGAGATTTATAAAAAACAATCAAAAGCATAAAGGAAAAAGATATGGAGCTAAAAGAAAAAGTAGAGAAGGCATTAAATAAGATCCGCCCTGCACTTGTTGGTGATGGGGGAAATGTCCAGCTTGTGAGCGTTTCTGAAAATGGCATTGTTACTGTTAAATTACAAGGCGCTTGCAGAGGTTGTCCGTTCGCACAAGTGACTTTGCAATATAGTATAGAGAAAAAATTAAAGGACGAAATACCTGAAATAAAAACAGTAAAAGCTGTTTAATATTATAGAAAAATGAAACCTTTAATAAAAAAAACATCAGGAATCACTTTAGTTGTATTAGGAATCTTTGGTTTATTTCTGCCATTCCTGCAAGGTATTTTAATGATCGTGGCAGGTTTAACAATTTTAGGTGATAAACGAATTGTAAATCTAATTAAGAAAGGGAAAGAGTATTTTAGAAAAAGAAAAAGTTCTCAATAGAAATTAAACTTTATCTTTCCTTACACAAGTTAATTTGTAACAAATGCAACTCCTCTTTAACTATTTTTGAGGGGATGCGGATATATTTTCTTCTTGCGGTAAAATTTTCACCAACACTTTTTCTATCTTTTTTGCTGTTACTTGCTTGATTGTAAATTCGTAATTTTTAATCAGGCATTTTTCATTATAGCGAGGAATTCGTTCAAATTTAGTTATAAGCAAGCCTGCTAATGTTTCATAGTCACCTTGCTCTATATCCAGATTATAATCTTCAACCAGACGTTCAATTTCTACTTCACCACTAATCATATAAGAGTTCTCATTTATTTTAAAAATATCTTTCTCTTCTTCATCATATTCATCTTCAATTTCTCCAACAAGTTCTTCTAAAAGGTCTTCAACAGAAATGATTCCTGCGGTACCGCCATATTCATCAACAATAATAGCCAAAGGGGTTTTATTCTTCTGCATTTTTTTTAGAAGAGTTGTAGCTTTCATAACTTCGGGTACAAAATATGCATTTCTCATATATTTCCCAGCAGGTTCAGAAATATCAGCTACATCCAATAAGTCGTGTATTACCAGCATACCTTCCACATGGTCAATATCATTTTTGTACACTGGAAATCGTGTGAACCCTTCTTTCCTTGAAAGTTCAATAACTTCTTTTATTGGGGTTTCAGTTTTTATTCCTATTATATTTGTTCTGGGAATCATAATATTTTTAGCAGTAAGGTCTCTAAAATCAAGCACTTCTTCAATCAAATCATGTTCATCTTTTCTTACCTCACCATTCTTTTCTGCTTCACCTAAGAGATAAGACAGGTCCTCTTTTGTAAAAATCTGCGTGCTTTTTCGTCTTGATATTCTTAGAAGTTTCAGAATTCCATAATTAATCTTACTTAATACCCATATAACTGGTGTAAATATAAAAGCAAAGAATCTTATAATAAAAAACAATTTTGGAATTACATACTCATCTTTACTGCGAAGAATTATTTTAGGTATTATCTCAGCAAAGACAAGCAAAGCACCAGCAAGAATTAAGGTTGCAATAGCTTCGGACAGAACACCTTTCTTTGCAATATATGCAGTAAATACAGAAGAAACAATTACTGTAGAGATATTTGTTCCAATTAATGTTGTTCCTAAAACTTTATCAGGATTAGTAACGAAATCGTAGATATGCTTTTTCTTTTTATCTTTTGATGCTTGATGTTTAAGTTTATGCCTATCTAAGGAGATTAATCCAATTTCTGCACCAGAAAAGAATGCAGACCCTATAAAGAATATTGCAACAATAATTATACTTATCATTTTTCTGCGAGTATCTCTTTCTGCATTGCAATATGTAAAGCTTCAATAAGGCTATCAAGATTTCCGTTCATTACAGCTTCCAGATTGTGAGTCGTATAATTTATTCTATGGTCTGTTAAACGAGATTGCGGGAAGTTATAGGTGCGTATCTTTGCACTTCTGTCTCCAGTTCCAACCATAATCTTTCTTTTATTTGCAATTGATTGTTGCTGTTTTTGTATCTCATGGTCTAATAAGCGGGAACGCAAGACCTTTAAAGCTTTTGTTTTATTTTTCAGTTGAGATTTCTCGTCCTGACAGGTTACAACCATTCCTGTTGGAATATATGTTATTCTTACAGCGGAATCTGTTGTATTAACACTTTGTCCACCAGGTCCTGAGGAGTGGAAAACATCAATTTTTAAATCACTTTTATCAATTTTAAAATCAACCTCTTGTGCTTCTGGTAACACGACAACGGATGCTGCGGATGTGTGTATTCTACCGCTGGATTCTGTTTCAGGTACCCTTTGAACACGATGAACCCCGCTTTCGTATTTCAATGTGCCATAAGCATTTTTACCTATAACTTCAAACGAGATTTCTTTAAATCCACCAATTCCAGTTGGATTAGAATTCATAATATCAATTTTCCAACCCTTGTTTTCAATGTAGTGAGAATACATTCTAAAAAGGTCAGAAGTGAAAAGTGAAGCTTCTTCTCCACCTGTTCCAGCCCTAATTTCCATTATCGCATTCTTAATATCATTTTTATCTTTAGGAATTAAAAGTGATTTAAGTTGTTTTAACAGCCTCTCTGCTTTCTCTTCCAATTCAAAGTTTTCTTCTTCTAATAATTGAATTAATTCCGGGTCATCTTCATTTTTGTAAACTTGCTTATTCTCAATTATCGTCTTATTCGTTTTTTCTAATTCATTATAGCAATTTAGAATTTCGGAAACATCTTTAAATCGTGCAGATAGTTCTTTGTATAGATTTAATTGAGAGATAATTCTTAGAGCTGAAAGCCTTTCTTTCAGTTCATTATATTCTTGTTGAATTTCTCTTATTTTATTCTTGATTTCCATTGCTTTTTAAAAACTCCACATTTTGACAATCAACAGGCATCTCAAGAGCGGCTTTTAACGCACATATTGCCACTTCTAACTGATTGGCATCTGGCTCTTTTGTTGTAATTCTCTGCAAAGCCAAACCAGGTGCAGAGAAGATTTTCACCAACCAGTGATTTATATTTTTGCCTGAAAATTTTAATATCTCATACGAAATCCCTGAAATAATTGGAAGTAGTAAAAGATGAAACAGTATTCTAAGTAGTAATGGTATAGTATGACCAATGAGCGATGTAAGTATAGCATCAAAAATTGAAAATATTAAAATAGCAAGTATTAGAACGATAATAATAAAACTGGTTCCACATCTCGGATGTAAGGTTTTGAATTTTTTTGTATCCTCAAGTGTAAAATCTGGATTTGCTTCATACGCAAAAACTGATTTATGTTCTGCTCCGTGATATTCAAACAGTCTTCTAACATCTTTTAATAAGCTGATAACATAAATATAAAGAAGAAAAAAGACAATGCGTATTATCCCAACAAACAGGTTGAATACAAAACTTGTTTTTTGGATATTTGACCAATAACCTATTTTGTAAGGAAGAAATACAAAAAATAAGAATGCTAATCCAAATGCAAAAATATAGGTGAAAGCTTGATATACTTTACTAAATCCCCCTTCTTCTTGCTTACTGGACTTTGAGCCTTTTGAATTGCCTTCTTCATCT
Source organism: uncultured Candidatus Cloacimonadota bacterium (assembly GCA_964398885.1). GTDB lineage: Bacteria > Cloacimonadota > Cloacimonadia > JGIOTU-2 > JGIOTU-2 > JAGMCF01. The sequence continues at coordinate 26,458 of CAYNOU010000012.1, forward strand.
TTGATAGCTTCTTCAGCAGAAAAGTTTAAGGATTTAAAGCCAATTATCAACATCTCAATTAAAGATACAAATCCCCGTATAACTGGAAATCCCAGAAATTTATTCTTTTTAGTTTTTGATATAAATTTCTCTTTTTTTATTAAAATGCTTCCATTTTTTTTACGAATAGCAGTGGCAATATAAATAGGTCCTCGCATCATTACACCTTCTATAACTGCTTGACCTCCTACTGCGATTTCGGGTTTATTCTTCATATTATTTTGTAACTCCTTATCTATTCAAGGAATAAAAGTTAATTAAATTTGTTAAAAATTTGCTCTCTTGCTAAAAGGAATCTAATCTATATCGGATAGATATTAATATTTTATTCAATGGTGTTTAAAATCCCCTATAGCTGCACTTTGTATTTCATAAAAAAGTATATCAAGATTTCTTGATTTTGCTATATTTTCTTCTGAACCGTTCAATACGGCCAGCACTATCAACCAATTTTTTCTTTCCAGTATAGAATGGATGACATTGGGAGCATATCTCCACATGAATTTCTGGTAATGTGGAACGGGTTTCAAATGTATTTCCACAAGCACATCTTACAATACATTTTTGATATTTGGGATGAATTTTCTTTTTCATTTATATTTCTCCAAATTATACTTTTTAATATTCTCTTATATGCAATGTTTTTGATATAGAAAATTACTGTCAAATTTTATTTAGTGTTAAAAGTTATAAAATTCATAAATTCAGGTTTTCTATAAATTTCTTTGCATTCAAAAGATGAGTACCTTCCCAATATACCTTTCCACAAAGTAAACATTGAAAAAATCTTTCTTGAGTTTGATATACATATTCCGGCACAATATCTTTCACATATTCCTTTTCAATTTCAGTAGTTTTTCTATTACAGATAGGGCATCTGGTGAACATTCTATTTTTTGATAAACTAATTTTTTTATTTAGTTCTATTAGCTGGCCTTCTAATCTATCTTTTGTAATGAAAATAATCTTTATTTGATGTTTACTTTTTTTGAAAAAGTGATTTCTTGTAATAATAATTCTATGCTCGCTATTTGCAATACTAAGCAAAGTTGCATTACTTATTTTGTTTTTATAAAAAGTATCATAACCCAAAATTCTTAGCCATTTTGCTAATTTCCCAAGCATTTTATCTACTGCAAAACGAGGATAATTTTTCATATGTAAATCTCTTTCACCACAAAGGTCACAAAGAGCACAAAGAAATTTTCTTTTGTTTCTTGGCTAATGCACTTTTCTTCTGGGCTGTCATGGACCATTCCATGACAGTTGCAAATATCTTTAAAATTTTGTCATTTGTCATTTCTTTTTCTTCTATTCCACTTTAGTTATTTCAAAGATTACAGTCCTGCCTCCAGTATAAGCTACCGGGTCTAAACATTGCACATAAGCCTTATCTCTATCATTTCCTTTTCCAGCTAAACCCCAGATATTCGGTTCAGAAACTTTAAGCGCATTGTAATGTGGAAGCAAAGAAGCGAGAGAATGCATGCAAAGTGGTATTTTCGTAACCAACCGATAACCATCTTCAAGTTTAAATGTATCTCCAACTTTATAAACAGGACAATCTCCCTTAATTTCTTTGACTTTTATAATTAAATACATTTTTTTTCCAGTTTTATTTTAAATTTCCGTAAATATTGTCAACTTATTTAAAAACCCGAGAACGATTTTTCACTGTCAGGGATCCGACTTCGTCCCGAAAAAAGGGACTCCGACGGGACATGATGGTCACTGACAACTCATCATAGTTCTAAAATAAAAACAATCACTACACTGTCATTCCAGCCGGAGTTTACACTCAACTTGATTGAGTGCAGGAGTCCACTCTTACCTCGTCGCGGACATAAAAAAACTAAAGTCAAGTCTCAAAACACTTTTGAATTAATTATTAAATTGACTATAATTTATAAGAAAACAATTTTTGTAATCAACTTTTCTATTGGAGTATTAATATGAATATTGAGATAAAAAATGGTTATCTTATTTTTCCACAGGAAGATAGAATTTTAGTTGATAAAAAGAATATTTACATAAAAAATGGCATAGTAAAATATAATAAAACATTTCATAAAATAGATAGAGTAATAGATGTCAAAAATAGAGTAATACTTCCCGGATTAGTTAATGCACATCATCACATTTATTCATATCTATCAAAGGGAATACCAGCAAAAACTCCATTCAAGGATTTTATCGGAACACTTTCAAATCTCTGGTGGAAATTGGATAGAGCTCTACTTAAAGATGATGTTAGACTTTCTACAATTCTTACTTTGCAGGACTGCTTGCGAAATGGAGTAACAACCGTTTTTGACCATCATATTTCTGCAAACTATATTGAGGGCTCTCTTGATACAATATCAGGTGTTTTTGAAAATTTCGGACTGAATGGTGTCCTTTGCTTCGAAATTTCCAATAGAAACGGGAATGAGGTTTTTCAAAAGTCATTGAAAGAGAATATTCGTTTTATTAAGAAAAAGAAACCGAATTCTATAAAGGGAATGGTTGGACTTCACGCCTTATTTACACTTGATGATGAAAATCTAAAAGAAATAAGCAAAAAAACAGAAGATTTTCCAATCCATATTCATATTGCTGAAGGCAAGATTGATGAAATGGACTGCCAAAAAAAATATAAAAAATCAATTATTGAAAGATTAGAAAGCTTCGGCTTGCTTCGTTCAAATTCACTTCTAATTCATTGCAGTAATTTAATTGATAAAGAAATAAGTATTATTCAAAATAAAAATATTTATTTAGTTCAAGCTGTCGATTCTAATATGAATAACGCACTTAATGTTGCAAATATTTCAAAACTTATAAATGCAGGACTGCCAGTTACGATTGGAACTGATGGGATGAGTTCCAATATTTTGAAATCTTACAAAAACTCATTCCTATTTACAAAATATCAAAATCAAAATCCTGATATTGGATTTACTGAAATGGAAGCAATGTTTTTGAATTCATACAAATTGAAGAAGGCTTACGGACTTCCTGTTGGAATTATGGAAAATGAACCTGCAGATATTGCTGTTTTTGATTATAAACCTGCAACTCCATTTAATGAAGATACTTTTCTCGCTCATTTTATTTATGGAATAACCGAATCTCAAGCCCGTTGGGTAATAAAAGGAGATAATATACTTTTAGATAATTTTAGATTAAAATCAATTGATAAATATGATGAAATTATTAGTCATTCTATAGAAATTTCAAAAAAAATGTTTGGAAGATTTAAAGAATTGGATTAGCATTTAGCTACTTAGTGATTGAACGAAAGCTAAATAAAATTAGCATAAAATGATAAATTTAGTATATTTTGTATTTTTTACCTCAACCCCTAACCCCTTCTCCTAGAATGAGAAGGGGAACTTTCCGGCTTCCTCGCCTTGAAAAGGAGAGGGTTGGGGTGAGGATAAAAAATAGACTTTTCGTTCAGGCAGTCCATATTCACTTTGTCTTATCAAATTTTTTATATAAAATAAGCCACTTTATGAATAAAAAATTAATAAAATAAAACCTTTGTGTCCCCGCGTCCGCGGGGATGGTGCCTTTGTGGTAGGAAGGAAGATATGAATCAAATAATTGGCAGAAAGGTTATTCGCGTAGACGGTTACGAGAAGGTAACCGGAAAAGCAATTTTTGGAGATGATATAAAATTTCCTGATATGCTCTATGCTGCTTGCAAATATACGGATATTCCAGCTGGAAAAATCGTAAAAATTGATTTATCAAAAGCAGAAAAATTGGATGACGTTGTAGCAATCGCACTTTATAAGGATATTTTAGGACAAAAAAGAATAGGTCCTATCCGTGCCGACCAATATCCCATCGTAAATGATGAGGTGTTTTATATTGGTGATGTTATCGCAGTTGTTGCCGCAAAATCAAAAAAAATTGCATATAATGCTGTTGATGAAATTAAGGTTGAATACAAACCTGTTGAAGGAGTTTTTGATATTCAAGAAGCAGTAAAACCCGGTTCACAGCTTGTTCATCCAGAATTCAAAAGTAATGTTGTAATTCACTATCCGCTTCGCAAAGGCGATGTTGAAAAAGGCTTTGCAAAATCTGATTATATTATTGAGAGGAAATATAAAACTGATTTTTGCGAACACGCTTATATTGAGCCAGAAACTGTAACTGCTGTTCCGGACCCAACATCAAAAGGTTTTAAGATTTATGGTTCTATTCAAAATCCTTATACAACAAGAAAAATTGTAGCGAAATTTATGGGATTAAAACTTAATCAGGTCAATGTGATGAGTTCAACTCTTGGTGGCTCTTTTGGTGGAAAAGATGATGTTATCAATGCTATGGCTTGTAGAGTTGCTTTATTGACAAAAATTACTGGAAAGCCCGTTAAACTTACAAACACAAGAGAAAGTTCAATTATAGAGAGTTACAAACGGCATCCATATATAATGAAATATAAAGTAGGTTTTAATAAAGATGGCAAACTTAATGCAATGAAGATAGATATTCTTGCCGATAGCGGAGCTTATTCTTCGCAAAGCTTTTTTGTTACATGGCGTTCTGTAGTTCAAGCTACAGGACCTTATGAGATTGAGAATGTAGAAACAAACATCCGAGCAGTTTATACTAACAATTCTTATACCGCTGCTTGCCGTGGCTTTGGTTCTCCACAAATTGTTTTTGCGCAAGAATCTTTAATGGATGAAATTGCAGAAACTTGTGGAATAACACCTCTAAAAATAAGACAAATTAATGGATATAAACAAGGGAGTATTACAGCCAGCGGACAAAAACTATCCGAGCATAAGGTTTCACTTTTACAAGTTATTGATGAAGCAGTAAAAAAGAGTAATTATGAGGAAAGAATTGTTGAATATAAAAGGCAAAATCAAATTGGTGAACGATTCAAATATGGAATAGGACTATCTTGCAGTTTTAGGGGGTGCTCACTTGGAGCTGAAGGAACTGATGCATCTTCTGCAATCGTTTCTGTTCAAGCTGATGGAAGTGTATATATCCTTGCAGGATGTAATGAAAATGGGCAAGGTTTACGCACTGCATATTCTCAAATTTCTGCAGAAATACTTGGAATTAGTCTTGATAAAATTGTATTCCTCAACCCACAAACAGCCACTATTACAGATGGAGGACCGACAGTGGCATCAAGAGGAACTTTGATGGGCGGCAATGCCGTTGTTGAAGCAACCAATATTGTTAAAGAAAGAATATTTAATGTAATAAAGCACAATCTGAAAGTGCATAAGCTTGAAGAAACTGAATGGAAAAATGGGTATATATATCGCAAAAATACAATTGATGGTATTGAACCAATTCCATTTAATAAAGCAGCAGAAAAGGCATATTTTGAAGGCGTGAATCTCTCTGCTTATGGCTGGTTCAAAGCACCAGATGTAAGTTGGAATGGTAAATCAGGTCAGGGGAATGCCTATTTTACCTTTGTATATGGATGCCAAATTGCAGAAATTAAAGTGGATACACACACCGGAAAAATAGATGTTCTGAAAATAACTGCAGCTCACGATGTTGGAAAAGTAATAAATAGACTTGGAGCTGAAGGACAAGTTTACGGAGGAGTTGCACAAGGTATTGGATACGGAATTTTTGAGAATTTTAATATTCAAAATGGAATTGTTAAGTCAGAAAATTTTGATGAATATTTAATCCCCACTATAAAAGATATTCACGAGATACAACCTATTTTAATAGAAAATCCAGACAAATATGGACCGTTTGGTGCAAAAAGTATTGGTGAACCAACATTAGAATTAACAGCACCGGCAATTAATAATGCATTATCATTTGCTCTGGGTAAAAGGTCTTATGAAATTCCTCTTACTCTTGAAAAAGTATTTCTGGGAAAAAACTTAAAAAAGCCAAGCCGTCAAAGTGAAAAAAAATTCCATAAAGTTAATGAAAAAAAGACTATTCCGTATCTATCTAAAATAGTAACTGTTACACCAACAAGTTTAAACGAAGCTCTTGATTTATTATCAAAGGATAATTATAAAATTCTTGCAGCAGGAACAGATGTAATTATTCAACTACGAAAAGAAACAAATCCACAAACATTATTAAATATATACTTCTTACCTGAATTAAAAGGAATCAAAGAAGATGATGATGGAGTTCGGATTGGAAGCACGGTTACATTTACAGAAATAATTGAGAATCAAATAATTCAAAAGAATTATCCAATTCTAATTGAAGCCTGTTCCAAGATTGGGTCAAAGCAGATTAGAAATCGTGCCACTATTGGTGGAAATATTGTAAATGCAGCATCCTGTGCAGATTCTATCCCACCTTTAATTATTTACGATGGAATACTTATTTTACAAAGTAAAAGCAAAAATAGGAAAGTTCCAGTTAAAGATTTCATTATAAAAAATTATGAAACCCAGATAAAAAAGGATGAACTTCTAACATCAATTATTTTACCTAAACCATTAAGGAAGAAATATTATTACAGATATAATAAATTGGGCAGACGGAATGCTTTGAATATTTCCAGAATAACACTTGCTGTAATGATAAGTTTCGCAAAAAATGGTAATATTGATGAATGCCGTATTGCCACAGGTTCCCTTTTTGAACGACCAAATAGGTTGAGTGATATTGAAAATTTTTTATGTGGCAAAGCATTAAATGATGAAGTAATTAAATCTATTGAAAAACCTTTGCATAAAATAATTTATGATTCAATAGGAAACCGCTGGTCAGGGAAATATAAAATTCCTGTTTTTATTAATATGTTTGTTGATGCGTTAAAGGATATAGCCACTGATAATCGCAGGAAAATGTAAGCCACTGATAAACACAGATGATATGGATAATATAATATTAATAATTATAATCCGAGTAAACCCGAGTAAATCTGCTTGCCTTGCCGTAGTTTGACGAAGGCAGGTGGCAGCAAAAATATCCGTGTAAATCCGTGGTTGAGAAAGGGAAAATATGATAAACTTAAAATTTAAAGTAAATGGAAAAACTGTTATTTTAGATGTGCCTGATAATATGCGTCTTTTGGACATATTGAGAGAGAAATTAAGACTAACAGGAACCAAAGAAGGCTGTGGTATCGGAGAATGTGGTGCTTGCACAGTTATTATGAATGGAAAAACTGTTCATTCCTGTATGATACTTGCATGCCAGGTAAACGGGACAGAAATAGAAACCGTTGAAAATCTTGAAAAAGATGAACTGCTTTCAAAACTGCAAAAATCATTTCTAAAAAATGGTGCTATCCAATGTGGATTTTGCACACCAGGTATGCTTATGAGTGCAAAAGCACTGCTCAATAAAAATCCTCATCCATCCGAAGATGAAATAAAAAAAGCACTTGAAGGCAATCTGTGTAGATGTACAGGTTATATTCCAATAATTGAGTCAATAAAAGCTGTTTGTGAAAATGGAGATTAAATGAGTGATAAAATGATTCCTATACCATTAAATAAACTTATCAATTGGATTTTTGCCGAATATAAAAATCACAAAACAATCTTTGGCATACCAGAAAATAAATTTTTTAAAAAAAGTAATAACACATCAATATCAATTTTTGATGAGCATTGTGAAACACCTATTGGACCTGCTGCTGGACCGCATACTCAACTTACACAAAATATCATTGCATCATATCTTTGTGGCGCAAGATTTTTTGAGTTAAAAACTGTTCAGATTAAAGATGATTTAGATATTGAAAAACCCTGTATAGAAGCAGAAGACGAAGGTTACAATACTGAGTGGTCAACCGAATTAACTGTCAATCAGGCTTACCAAGAATATGTAAAAGCATGGTTTATCATACATATTCTAAAGAAAATATTCTCTTTATCAAAAAATAAGGAAAAATCACTTGTTTTCAATATGAGTGTTGGTTATGACCTATCTGGGATAAAAAGTCCAAAAATAGATAGTTTCATTGAAGACTTGAAAGATGCTTCTCAAAATGAATTCTTTAATAGATGCAAAGATACTGTAAAGAATGAGATTAAGAGAATAAATTACCCGCAAATCCCTGATAATATTGATAATTATATTGATAATATATCTGCAAATATTTCCAATTCAATAACTTTATCCACAATGCATGGTTACCCTCCGGAAGAACAGGAAGCAATATGTAAATATTTTATTAAAGAGAAAAACTTGCATACATTTATTAAATTGAATCCAACACTTTTAGGTTATAATTATGTGAGAAATTTATTTAATGAAATGGGGTATTCCTACATTCAATTAAAAAAAGAATCATTCACAAATGACCTTCAGTATAATGATGCAATTCAAATGTTGAAAGAATTGAAAACTTTTGCAATTAAACATAATAGAGAGTTTGGAATAAAATTATCTAACACTCTTCCCGTTATAAATTCCAAAAAAAAACTCCCGACGGATGAAATGTATATGAGTGGGAGAACACTTTTTCCATTAACAATAAACTTAGCAAAGAAAATTTCAAACGAATTTGAAGGCGATATAAAAATTTCTTATGCAGGTGGAGCTTCACATTTCAATATAAAAGATATTTTCGCAACTGGCATTTACCCTATTACTTTAGCAACAAATTTACTTAAACCAGGCGGCTACCTCAGGCTAAAACAATTGGCAGAAGGTCTTGAGCAAAGTTTATTAAACTATAATGCCAACAAAATAGATAATGAAAAGTTAAAATTAATTGCAGACTTAGCTATACAGAATAAGGATTATTTCAAAAATAAGAAGATTACTGATAATCATAAAATAAATAAACAATTACCTTTATTTGATTGTGCACTAACACCATGTGTTGAAAATTGCCCTATTCATCAGGATATTCCTGAATATATAAAGTTGATTAACGACAAGCAGTATGAACAAGCCTTGAAATTAATTCTACAAAAAAATCCCCTACCGCATATTACTGGATATATTTGTGACCATAAATGTATGCTTAAATGCACACGATGGTATTATGATGACCCAGTTCTTATACGAGATTTGAAAAAAATTGCTGCTGAAAACGGATTTCATAAATTTATTAAACAACAACTAACTAAAGCTGATAAAAATTATAAGAAAGTTGCAATCATCGGTGCCGGACCAACAGGACTGTCTGCAGGATATTTTCTATCAAAATATGGATTTGATGTTACAATTTTTGATAAAAGGAAAAATCCTGGCGGAACAGTTCAGTATGTTATACCAAATTTTAGACTTCCCAGGAAAGCGATTGAAAATGATATTGAAATTATCAAAATGATGGGAGTAAAATTTCAACTTGGAGTAAAAAAACTATTATCTATAGATGATTTAAAAGAGCAAGGTTATAAGTATATTTGTTTAGCAATCGGTGCTGGAAAATCAAATAAGTTAAATATTGTAAACAAAGAAAAGAACACTTTTGATGCAATTGAATTTTTGGAACAATTCAACATTGATAAGACAAAAATCAATCTTGGTGAATATGTAGCAGTTATTGGCGGAGGCAATTCTACAATGGATGGTGCAAGAGCCGCTATGAGAGTTAATGGTGCTAAAAAAGTATATATAATTTATAGAAGAACAAAAGAGTTTATGCCTGCCAATATTGAAGAATTTGATAACGCAATTGCTGAAGGAGTTATATTCAAAGAACTTCTTAATCCTGTATCCTTTTCAAATAAAATACTTAGATGCCAAAAAATGAAACTTGGAGAAAAAGATAATACAGGTAGAAAAAAGCCTATTCCTATTGAAAATGAATTTGAGGAGTTTAAAATAGATACTGTTATTTCTGCAATCGGAGAAGTAGTTGACACAAAATTTTTATTAGAAAATGGAATTGAATTCAATAAAAATAAAATCGTTGTTGATAAAGATATATTGAAAACGAATCTTGAAAATGTATATATTGGTGGTGATGCATTGAGAGGTCCTTCAACTGTTATTGAAGCGATTGCTGATGGAACAAAGATTGCTAATTCTATTTTGATAAAGGAAGGAATATCTCCCAAAAAAGATGAGCAATCCCTTGATATTGCAGATATTGATAAGAGAATTAATGATATTAATCTTAAAAAAGGATATTTACAAAAAAGTGAAAACGGTTTAGAAACTGACAATCAAATTGAAAGAGAATCTCAAAGATGTCTTGAATGCAATCTTATTTGTAATAGATGTGTGGAAGTCTGCCCGAATCGTGCAAATATTATGATAAAAAGAATTAGCCACAAATTCACCCCGTTAGATAGCATCCAATTAGATAGTGAGCATCTAACGGGGCAAGCACAAACTAACACGAACAGTAATTTTAATAATATATATCAAATCATCCATATTGACGGAATGTGTAATGAATGCGGTAATTGCGAAACTTTCTGTCCTTATTTGGATAGCAAACCTTATAAAGATAAACTAACTCTTTATTGGAATGAAGAAGATTTTATTAATAGCAAAAATAATGGATTTATTTTGAAAAATTCTGAATTGCTGAAGTTTAGAATAAGACTTAATAATATAATCTATGATATAAAATTTAATGATAATGGAGAAATTATATCTGGAATTCCAGCCTTTAACGATGAATTGAATAATGTAATTAAAATTATCTGGAAAGTTTATAAAGATTACAACTATCTATTTCTAAAAACATAGGTTATGCCTACACAATCACAAGGAACATCTATTATCACTTTGTAAACAATAAGACTCACTTTTTATCAAGGTTATTAACTCGCATCGGGTTTTAGTCCAGATTATTTTTCTACAAAATTTTTCTTAATACTATATTTTGCGACCAAAGAGGAATCTACAGATAATTTTGTATCAATAATTGTAAAAGTAGTTACATCCCACCAGGCACCATCTTCATCACCATCAGCAGTAAATTGATAAGGTCCAAAATATGTAGTTTCTCCATTAAAAGTAATCTCAACTTCAGCAGAAGTGGGATTAAAATAACTATATCCATCATATAGATTTGCCTTAACAACATATACTCCGTCAGAAACCTGCGATTGATAGAATATTTCCGGACCATATCCATCTGTAATATCCTGTTCTAAATATCCAAATGGAATAGCATCTTTATCATTCCAAAAACAATGATTACTCTCTGGATCCCAAATATGCAAGTCAACATCAGTGCTATCCGTGTTCCATGTAAGTTCAATTCGTATATTATACATTTGGTCACTTTTGTAGATATGATAAATGTCAGAGACACCTGTTTGCCCCTGCGAATTTGTTGCTCTAAGATAAAATTCATTCTCCTGTTCAGTTATCGAAATCCACTGATTGAAATCTCCACAATAAACCTCAATTACCTGTTCATCGCCATTCAAATTAAGTGTTGCCTTATCACCATAAAAAAATGGAATATAACCTTGAAGTTCAAATTCATCTCCATTTATAATTTGGCCATTTTCAGGAGAATCAATATTTATTATTGGAGGATTTACCGGCCATTCTAAATCAATTGAAACTGTTGTATCTTCATCTACATAAATCGTTCTTGATACTTCATTGTAACTAATAAGATAAACTCGTATTGTATAAGTCCCTTCTGAAACATAATTAATTGTATATGGTGTTAAATGATAAACATTCTGCTCATTGAAATAAATATTTGCACCAGACGGAGACGATTCAACTGTTATAGAATATCTTTCATTTGAACTATCCTGATTTCCATAGACTTTCCATATTCCATTTATCTTTCGTAAATAAGTTACATCATCATATCCATCAGCTGGCACATAATAATTTATCCCATTAAGGTTCAGAGTGAAAGACACATTTGCATAATTACCGTAAACATCAACATACAAATTGATAATCTTTGCATTCCCGCCAATTCTTTGATTCCAAATATTCCATTCATCATTGTAATCTTTAGAATTATGTAAGAAATTATCATCATAAAAAGCCATAATAGCATTTACATTTGAGGTATTATATGCACTAAAGATACCTTCAATGACATTTGAAATTTCTATTATTTCATCTTCTGAATGGTCATCATTTGTTATTTCAAAGATACATCCATATAATAAAAATGACAAACACAATAATAATAAAAATATTTTTTTCATATGCAAATCCTTTCTAACCACAAAGGCACAAAGAAAAAAAATAAACAAACTCATTCCCAAGCCCTCCCCAATTGAATTGGGGATTGGGAATGCTTACAAATGATATTTTCATTCTCCTTTCAGGCTCGGCGCCCAGACGGGTGCGTCCCGATCCTCTGATGTCAGGGATTGGTCCGTTCTTCGTAGTCCCGATTAAATCGGGACGAAGGATGAATCCCTGACATCTCATAAATTTATATTTCATAACACTTAATTAGATAGAATTTTTTTAGAATAGTTTAATTCTTAATATCCTTCCAAAAACTCTTTCCAATTTTGGGCAAAGGAACTTGAAAAATTTCTGAAACTGTTGCTCCTATATCAGCAAAAGTTTTTCTGATTCCAATATTTACACCATTTTTTATAGATTGGCCATAAACAAGAATTGGAACATATTCTCTTGAATGGTCGGTGCTTTCTGTAGTTGGGTCGCATCCGTGGTCAGCAGTGATAATTAGAATATCATTTTTGTGCATTATTTCTATAAGTTTTGGTAACCAATTATCAAATTCTTCCAATCCTTTTGCAAAAGCAGAGTAATTATTTCTATGCCCCCACATCGTATCAAAATCCGGCAAATTAGCAAAGAGCAACCCTTCATCCAAACGATTCATTTGAGATATAATTTCCTTCATTGCCTCTTCATTATGATGAGTATGAATAGAATCAGTAAGCCCATTAAAATTAAAAAGGTCTCCAATTTTACCTATTCCAACAACATTATGTTCATTTTCTTTTAATCTATCTAATACACTTCTTTCTGGAGGACTAACAGAGAAATCTTTTCGTCGTGGTGTGCGGACAAAGTTTAGCTTTTTTGTTCCTATGAAAGGTCTTGCAATAACTCTGCCGACTTTATGTTCTCCAACCAAAATATCGTTTCTTGCAATTTCACACATCTTATATAGCTCTTTTACAGAATAAATATCTTCATGACAAGCAATTTGAAATACACTATCAGCAGAAGTATAAATAATTGGATATTTTGTTTTTAAATGCTCTTCTCCCAACTCCTTAATAATAACTGTACCTGAATCTGCCTTATTGCCGAGTATCCCTTTACACCCTGTTTTACGAATGAATTCATCAATAATTTGTTTTGGAAATCCATCAGGATATGTAGGAAATGGCTTTAAAGTTGATATTCCCATAATTTCCCAGTGACCAGAAGTGCTATCCTTTGCTGCTGAAATTTCTGCTGCTTTTCCCCAATTGCCAATAGGAGCATTTTCTTCTTTAACACCTACTATTTTTGTAATATTTCCCAAACCTAATTTTTGAAGATTTGGTAAGAATAACCCGTTACATCTGGATGCAGTATTTGCTATTGTATTACTGCCTTCATCATTGTATAAATTTGCATCAGGAAGTTCTCCAACTCCAACTCCATCAAGGACAATTAAAATAACTTTTTTTATTGTTATCATAGATATTCGTGGTTAATTATTATATCAGCTTTTGCCCTTAGCTTTCTAATATGTTTTAATAATTCCAATTCTCCTATTATTCTTTCCAATTGCTTTTTTAATGCATCTTTTATTTCTTTAAATTCTGGAATTCGTGATTTTTTTTTATCCATAACTTTTATAAAATGATAGCCAAACCTTGTTTTGATAGGACCTGTAATTTGCCCAATTGGTAGAGAAAAGGCAACATCCTCAAGTTCTTTTAGAATTTTCCCTCGTTGAATATAACCCAAATTACCACCATCTTTCCCACTCGGGCAATCGGAATACTCCTTTGCGGTTTCACAAAAATCATCCTTATTATATAATCTCTTGCTTATTTCTTCAATCTTTTGAAAAGAATTCATGTCACCATCTTTTACCAAAATATGGCAAATTTTTATCTCTTCAGGAATTATGAAATCATGCTTATGGGCTTCATAATATTCAGATATTTTGTTATGTTCAATCTTGACTTTATTAATAAAATGGGATTTGATAAATTGTTTAACGCGAATATTGTTTCTAATATGCTCAATAAGTTTGTCAGTTGTTAAAGAATACTTCTTCATCTGGTCAGAGAATTCATCAGGTGAAGAATATTGATTTTGTATCTCTATAAATTGGTATTGAACTTCCTGTTCATTAATAGGAAGGTCAATTTTTTGAGATTCTTCCTTGAGCAGAATTGCATCAATTAAATCATTTATAGCTAATTTCTTTAACTTCAATGTTACATTTTTTGATTTTCTTTCTTGCATTAATTGATACAGTTCAGCTTTATACTCTTTATCTGAGATTTTGTAAGAATTTACAATCGCAATATGCATAATTAACTCTTTAAAAATTTTGCTATTTTTTCTTCTATACTTAATAAGTTAAGATTTGATGCCTTTATTGTCAAATCTATTTCCTGTTTTGCAAACCATGTAAATTGTCTTTTGGCATAATTCCTCATGTGTTGTTTTATTAAATTTACAGTTGTATCCCAATCTGATTTACCATCAATATAACTTAATAATTCTTTATATCCGAGTGAATTCATCCCAACGCTTTCTTCAGTGAAACCCTTTCTAATAAGATTTTTCGTCTCATCAAGAAGTCCATCAGAAATCATCTTATCAATCCGGTCATTTATTCTTTTATATAAAATTTGTCTATCTTCGGTTAGATAAATCGTAAAATGGTTATATCTTTTGCTTAATTCAAATTCCTTCCAAAATTTGGATAATGGTTTGCCCGTAAATTGATAAATTTCAAGTGCCCGAATTATTCTTTTTGAATCATTAGGATGAATTTTTTCTGCTACAATTGGGTCAATTATTTTCAATTTTTCATAATAATATTGTGAACCTTTCTTCTTTACCTGTTTTTGTAAATCCATTCTGATATTTAGTGGAATTTTTGGAGTTCTACATAATCCATATAAAAGTGATTTGATATAAAAACCTGTACCGCCAACAATAAAAGGGATTTTTCCTCGCTCATATATTTCAGATATAATTCTATCAGCATCTCTTGTAAAATCCCCTGCTGTGTATTTCTCATCTGGATTTTTAATATCAATAAGATGATGTGGTATTTCAGAAAGAATTAGTGGTTTAGGTTTTGCAGTTCCAATATCCATATATTTATAGATTTGCCTTGAATCAACAGAGATAATTTCCAAAGGAAATTTTTTTGCCAGTTTTATTGAAAGCTCTGTTTTTCCAACAGCTGTCGGACCGCAGATTACAATTATTTTCTTCATCTTCTGGGGTGTCATGGTCCACACCATGACACAAATGAATGAATGACTGTCAGAGGAAATGATCCCTGACAGCTCCCTTTTTCCGTTCCCTGAGTCGTCACGGACCATTCCGTGACGACAATGTCTCACACTAAAAAACTTACTTACTTAAATTAAACTAAATTAATCTTCAAATTGAAATTCAATATTTGCACCGTTTTCTGGATCAACATAAACACTATCCACAAACACAGGGATGTGGTAATCAGAAAAAGCCCAAAATTTTACATATCTACTTACATATAAAGTATCAATTAAATTCCCCTCTAAATCTAAATGTGGAACATAACATTCAAAGGGCATATCGAACTGAGAAATATTAAATTCTCCATCTTCATTAGAAAATGTTTTGTAATCATACTCATCATAATCTGTTGACGAATCATACTCTTTTAAGTAAAATACATAACATGAGTCAATTACTTCCTGTGTTTGAAGATAAACAGTATAAATTCCATTTTCCACATACTTTCCATCTGAGTTTTTACCATTCCAACATACTTGATGGATACCAGAATGCAATTCTTCATCAATAAAAATTATTACAGTATCAGTTTTATTTTTAAACTCAGAGATATAAAAACAACAGTGAGAATGACTTCCAATTCGAAAAGCAATAGTTGTACATGAAAAAAATGGATTTGGATAATTTCCATATAGTTGTGTTTCAAATGATGGTATTGTATCAACACTATCAATAACCCTATTATAATTCATCTTTTTAATAATAGAATCAGACAATTCAAGATAATATTCTGGAAGGATTGCCACATCAGGTACTGGAATTCCCTCTGCATCATATACATAACCAATAATATTTGATGAATGTTTATCTGGTTCAGTTGATTTACTACAGCTGATTAGGATAAGAAAAATTAGCATAATAAATAAAACAAATTTTTTGATATTCATTAGAACCTCTATTTAGTTATATATTTTCTTTTACCTACATCATAGACTCTGTAGGAATAAAGATATTAATTTGTTCTCTGATATTTTATTCATACATAATTTTTAAAATTTGATTTAATTTTTTATCTTTTAATTCTCTCGCTTTCCCGTCCAAATATTTAACTTTTATATCAACATTATCCTTACTTGGAAAACCAAAATATAAAGTCTGACTATGCTGATTTGTTGTCCCTTTTCCACCTTGAACCTCTCTAATTTGTTTAAACTTATTTTGAATTATTTCAACTCGTGTACCAATAATTGGAGTATTTCCATTCTTATCCAAAACTTGAATTTCTAACCAGTTTTGCCCTTCACTTTCATTTCTGAAAAGATGAATTCCTTCGCCACTGCATACGAGCAAGTCTAAATCTCCATCATTGTCATAATCCGAAAATGCAGCTCCCCAGGAATTGAATGTTCTAACTCCAGCAAAATATGTTATATCAGTGAAAGTCTTGTCACTATTATTCAGGTATAGATAGCTTCTACGATTGGGATAAATTGAAGTAATAAAAAGGTCAAGACAGCCATCAGCATTCACATCACCCCAGGATGGGTCGCTATGACATTCGTCGTAAGTTATGCCTGCTGATTCTCTAATGTTTGAAAATTTCTCATGTTTCAAATCATTTGCCAGAAGCATTGTCATATCGGAAAATTCTATATATCTTGGATGAGCTAAATTTGCAGAAATCAAATCTAAATCTCCGTCATTGTCAAAATCTCCCCATTCAGAACCAATCGTATGCCCAAACCATTCATCAACATAATTTCCCTCAACTCCAACTTGTTCAGCGACATTTTCGAATCCTTTACCACTTTGATTTTTCCAAAGAAAATTACGGTCTAATCTGTAATTTGAAACAAAAATATCAAGAAAACCGTCATTATCATAATCTCCCCAATTAACTCCTCTACCAGCTTGATTTTCCTTAAATGGTGGGATAATCTTTTGGGATTCTGTCACATCAGAAAATTTACCCTTCCCTTCATTGTGAAATAAAAAGTCTGGCTCATTTTCAAGAACCTCCCATCGTTCATAATTTGCTAAATACAAGTCGGGAAAAAGGTCTCCATCAAAATCGCCCCAGGCAGCGCCTTCAGTTTGCAATGTATCTGCAATAGGTGTGCTATCTGTAACATCTTTGAATGTTCCATCACCCATATTTTTCCATAAAATATCATTCTTTTTTATGCTTGATGAACTTGCAAAAAAATCCAGATAACCATCCCTATCAAAATCCGCCCAGATTCCACCATTTGTATTTCCAATAGAAATTCCAGATTCTTTACTCACATCTGTAAAAGTTCCATCTTGATTATTTCTCAAAAGTGTGTTTCCATCTAATAAAATATCGTCATATCCATCATTGTTATAATCTCCCCACACTATTCTTAATTTTTTATATTCTGAGAGTCCAGCTGCATCAGTTACATCAGTAAAAACAGGTCCCTTATACTTACCCCAAATTCTTGCAAATTTATCAAATTGATTTCCATCTTCAGAAAATTCCTTATAAACTTCACGAAGGACTGAATCGGCTTTTGGTGTCCAATGATTCCACTCGTCTCCCATTTTTACTGCTGTGAGTAAATCCTCAAATGCCAGAGCCTTTTGTTCAATCGCTTTTTCTGATTTACCCTTTAAATAGTAATATTTTGCTAATAACTCATTTTTATCAACTTTTGCTAATTCTTCCAATACTTCATCGTATTTCTCATTTTCAAAAAGAATTTGCGAAAGTGTAAAACGATATTCTGCAAGACTTTCACTTTTTGATTTATTACTCCAGAATTCAAAAAAAGGTTTATCTTCTTCTTCAACTTTTGCAATTATACCCCTCATCTTCTTTTCTGATAAATCTAAATTCTTTTTGTAGCTCAAATAATATTTGCATACCATATTTATCATTTTAGGTGAATCTGGATATTTTGACTCAATATAAGAAAGCACAGAACCAACTTTATCTTTTCTGCTAAGGTTTTCGTAAGAATAAAGCAAATATCTCCAACCAAGAGCAGACCATTTATTTTTTTCATACTTTTGTAAAAATTTAATTAAACCTTCTGCTCGCAATGAATCATCTCGCATAACTGCATATTCAAAAGCTTTTTCCTGTGCTGACTGATTTGCAATATTGGAAGTGGGATATTTTGTAATAATTGTATCTAAAATCGCTTCAGACTGCTCATTCTCTTGTGCAGTTTCAAAGATGTATTTTACTTGTAAACGAAGGCTATCGGATAAGTTTTTCTGAGAAATAAGTTTTAAATACTTTTGTTCATAATTTTTTATATTTTTTGGCTCAATCCCTTCTTTTAAACATATTTTCAAAAAAGTTTCATAACCATTAAAATTATCTGGTTCTTTTTCAATAAATTTTTCTGCATAATTTTTTGCTTTTGATAGATTTCTATACCTAAAATTGTATTCAGCCTTTTTCAAATAATTGTTTGATGATGTTACAAATGATGTTTGGCTGCAAGA
>CAYNOU010000013.1:0-43751 GCA_964398885.1 uncultured Candidatus Cloacimonadota bacterium
TAAAAAAAGTCAATGAAAATATAACCAAAAAAATAAAACTTATATGTAGGAGACATAATGGATTCAGTCTACATAATAGCTGAGGCCGGTCAAAACCATAATGGCAGTATGAAAATGGCTAAACAGTTGATTGATATGTCAGCTATGCCAATTATTGATAAAGCTTTCAGTAGAGAATTAGAAGGAATTGATGCGATTAAATTTACGAAGAGAGATATGACTGAAGAATTAACAAAAGAAGAATATAATAAAATTTATGATTCACCCAATTCTTTTGGTAAAACTTATGGAGAACATAGGGAAAAATTAGAATTGACCTATGAGCAACATATTGAACTTTTCAAATATGCGAAGAGTAAAGGACTTGATTTTGTAGAGACTTTAACATCTATAAAAACTTTAAAATTATTAGAATATATTGATGTAAAATATATAAAAGTTGCTTCGCGCGATCTTGTCAACATACCTTTATTGGATGAAATTGGGAAAACAAAAAAACCCGTGATTCTATCAACTGGTATGGGAGGTATACCAGAAATAGATAAAGCAATAGAAACGATAAATAAATATCATGAAGATATTATTATACTTCATTGTTTATCTCAATATCCTGCAGATTATCAATATCTAAATTTACGTTCAATATTTTTTCTTAAAGATAGATATCCTTATACTATAGGATATAGTGATCATTCTATTGGTATTGTAGCACCTATTGTGGCAGTAGCTTTAGGAGCTGAAATTATTGAAAAACACATTACATTGAGTCATTCTTTAAAGGGATCAGATCATAAATGTGCTTTAGAGCCTGATGGATTATGGCGTATGGCAAGAGATATCAGAAATATGGAAGTTGCATTGGGAGAAGAAACAAAACAAATTAGTGAAGTTGTAAAGCCATTTAAGGAAAAATTAGAAAGATCTGTGTGTTGTAATAAATTAATAAAAAAAGGGGAGATACTTAAAGAAACTGATTTAATAATGCTTAGTCCTGGAGGAGGATTAAGTTGGAGTGAGAAAAATAATATTGTAGGTAAAAAAGCAATAAGAGATATTGAAGAATTTAGTGTTCTTAAGGAAGAGTATTTCAAATGATTAAAGCAATTTTATATGATATGGGAGATATTTTTTTTGAAGCTCATTATTGGCGAAAATGGATGTGGGGCGAGTTTGTTAAATCTGGAGAATATAACGGAAATTTTCGAGAATTTTATGAATTGTATGAAAAATATTTGAAGCCGGTATATGAAAATAAAAAGGATTACTGGGAAACATATAAGGATTTTATTCAATCAATAAGGAAAGAAAATATTGATGAATTCATAAAAAAATCAAAAAAAGTAAAATTAAATTATGAAAAAAATAGAGAATTATTTCCTGAAGTATTTGATACTTTAAGTAAAATTCATAAACTGGGAATTAAAAACATTGTAATTACAGATAGTGAGAACGGTGAAGAATTTGTTAGAAACAGCTTATTAAGAAAATTTAGAGTTAACAAATTTATTGATAAAGTTATTACTTCCAAAGAAACTGGTTTTATAAAACCTAATCCAAATATTTTTGATTACGTGTTAAAGAATTTTAATCTTAGAAAAAATGAAGTCTTATTTATTGCACACGATAAAGATGAAATTGATGGAGCTAAAAAAATTGGTCTTAAGGTTGTTGAATACAATAATTATTTAAAAGTTAAAACAAAAGCAGATTACAAAATATTAGAATTCTCTGAGTTATTGAATTTTATTTAGACATTTGTTTTTAATAAAAATAAGATTTACCGTCTTTTGTGTCAAATTGTGATATTATTATCAAAGGTGATTATTCTAAAATTTATAAATTTCATAAAAAAGGTAAATATTTACTTACTTTGGTGGGATCTATGCAGCATTATACCATTCCATATGGCGTTTGTGAAATAAAAAATGGTGGAGAATTAGAAACTATCAGAGAAAAACCAGAATATGATTTTTTAGTAAATGCAGGTATGTACTTGTTAGAACCTTCTGTGCTAAAATTTATCCCTGAAAATAGATTTTATCATATTACAGATTTAATAAAAGAGTTGCAAAAAAATAATCAAAAAGTTGGGGTATTTCCTGTATCAGAAAAATCTTATATTGATGTTGGGCAGTGGGAAGAGTATAAAAAGACAATGAAAGAACTGGAATTATGATAGAAAATAAGAGTATATTGGATTTAATTCCAGCCAAACTTAGAAGTATATTGCCAGGATGTGGGTGTTGTAGTATGGGATGATTGTAATAGATTTTGAAATCTACGAAAATAAATGAAATAATGATTGAATGTGAAAGAAGCTTATAATACCCAACATAAAATAGCATGATGAAAAAAAATACTACTCTACACGCCCTAAAATGGTCAACTCTTGGACATATTCTTCCCCAAGTTGTAAGTCCATTTATAACAATCTACATTGCTCGATTGCTATGTCCAGAAGCTTATGGACTTATTGCTATTGCCACAATTGTGATATCTTTTTTACAGCGATTTTTAGCACAAGGATTTACAACTGCTCTCATTCAGAAGCAAGGGCACCAAACAGAAATTTATAGAACAGCTGATTTTATTTTTAGTTTTAATTTAATATTAAGTATTATGTTTTATCTTATCATATTCGTTTCATCTGTATCAATAGCCCAATTTTTTCATAATCCAGAAGCAAAATTAGTTGTATCAATTTTATCTCTTGTCATGATTATCCGTGCTTTTGGCGATGTCCAATTAGCAATACTGCAGAAGAATATGGACTTCAAATCGGTTTTTTTTAGACAGATTGTTCCTATTGGTTCACTGTTAATAGTTACTCTTCCTTTGGCTTCATTAGGGTATGGCGTATGGGCATTAGTTGCAGGGAAATTGGTATCAGATATTCTAGCTGTTATTGTATTGTGGTGGAAAAGCGAATGGAAGCCAAGATTTAATTTTAGCTATAAAGAAAATGCAGACATTATTAGATTTGGGTTATATGTTATTTTTACCTCATTAATGGGATGGGCGCTAATTCAAGGTGATAATTTAATAGTTGGGAAGTTCCTTTCCACTAAAGAATTAGGACTATATAAAACCGGGTATGACCTTGATCAAAGAATTTTTGGAATATTAATAGTTCCTATTTTACCTGTTTTCTATTCAAAATTTTGCTCATTAAAGACAAGTGAAGATATAAAGGAATTTTACTCAAAATTAAAAGAATATATCAGTATTCTTATCTTTCCTCTAATGGCTGGTGTTATACTTATAAGTCCATATTTTGACAATTTAATCCTTGGGGAAAAATGGAAGGGTATCTCTTTTGTTATGGCATTATTAACAATAACAGGAATAAGCAATTTATGGGCATTAATGGGTAATATGTTTAAATCACTTGGGAAACCTAAGATACCTGCAAAAATAACCTTAATTGTAGTATGTATTTATATACCATTATGGTTATTTATTATTCAATTTGGGCTTAAAACATTTCTAATAGCAAGGGTATTTATTGCTTTAATAGCGATAAGTATCAATACCTATTTTGAGAATAAAGAATTGAAAATTAATTTATTTCAGGCACTAAGGTTTTATTATAAAGCATTTTTTGCTGCCATAATAATGTTTATAGCTGGGTCTTGTTTCCAAAAGTTTTTCTTTAATAATAATTATACTCTATTTTCTTTAATATTATTAATTCTGATATCCTCATTAATTTATTTTTTAATGATATGGAAATTTTCAAAGGAACAAGTTCTTGCTGTAAAAGAGGTGATGTTTAAGGGACAAAAAAAGTATTAACTATATGGAAAAAGAAGCTAAAATTTATATTGCTGGTCATACTGGTTTAGTGGGTTCAGCTATTGTAAGAAGACTGAAAAATGATGGTTTTACAAATTTACTAATAGTTTCTCACAAGGATTGTGACCTGAGAATACAAAATCAAGTGAGTGAATTGTTTAAGCAAGAGCGGCCTGAATATATATTTTTAGTAGCCGCAAAAGTTGGTGGTATTCATGCAAACATTACATATCCTGCCGAATTTATTTATGATAATCTTCAGATTCAGACGAATGTAATACATTCCTCATGGAAAACAGGGGTAAAAAAATTAATATTTTTAAACAGCTCTTGTATATACCCGAAATTCTCTCCTCAACCAATGCTGGAAGAGTATCTATTAACAGGATTAATGGAACCTACAAATGAGATGTTTGGTATAGCCAAAATTGCTGGGATTAAGATGTGTCAAGCATATAGAAGACAATATAACTGTAATTTTATCTCGGCTATTGCATCTAATTTATATGGTCCTAATGATAATTATAATTTAAAAAACTCTCATGTCTTAGGTGCCCTGATAAGGAAATTTCACGAAGCGAAAATAAATAAATTGGACAGAGTTATATTATGGGGTGATGGCTCTCCAAGACGAGAATTTTTGTATATTGATGATCTGGTTGATGCTTTATTATTTCTAATGGATAATTATAATGAAGAAGAACCAATAAATATAGGAACTGGAGTTGATATTACCGTAAAAGAGTTAGCACAAATTGTAAAATCAGAGGTTGGATATCAGGGAGAAATTTATTGGGATGTAAATAAACCAAATGGAATCCCAAGAAAGTTATTGGATATTTCTAAACTTAGTAATCTTGGGGGGAAATATAAAATTAGGTTAAAAGACGGTATTCATACTACTTATAAATACTTTGTTGAATGGGATTATCCCAGTATTCTAAAGAAGGAGTCAAATGGATATAAAGTTAATAGAAAGATTTTATAAATCACTATATCTGATTCGTAGGGTAGAAGAGGAGATCGAACAGATTTACCCTTCAGATAAGATTAAAAGCCCTGTCCATCTATCTCTTGGGCAAGAGTCCATTTCTGTAGGAATTTGTGAGGCACTGAGGTCTGATGATGTAGTTTTCGGAACCTATAGAGGGCATGCAATGTATCTTGCAAAGGGCGGAAACCTAAAAAGATTGATTGCAGAATTGTTTGGGAAGGAAACTGGCTGTGCAAAAGGGAGAGGTGGCTCGATGCATATACTTGATATAGAAAAAGGGGTTATGGGTACTTCAGCAATTGTAGGTACTACAATACCACTTGCAGCAGGATATGCATTAAGTTTAAAGAATAAAAGATTAGATTCTATAGTAGTAAGTTTTTTCGGTGATGGCGCAGTTGATGAAGGTACTTTCCATGAAAGCATGAATTTTGCGGCACTCAAAAAAATACCAGTTCTTTTTGTTTGTGAGAATAATTCTTACGCAATTTATTCTCATCATTTGAATAGACATCACTCGGATAACATTTTTGAGCGGGCAAAGACATATGGAATGCCTGCTGAAAGAATTGAGGATGGAGATATATTTAAGATATACGAACTTGCTACCAAATATGTTGCGAAAATGAGAAAAGGTGAAGGACCTGCATTCTTAGAGTGTTTCACCTGTCGTTGGAAAGAGCATGTTGGGCCTAATGATGATTTTGACTTAGGATATAGGACCGAGGAAGAAGTGCTTTTATGGAAGAAAAGGGACCAGTTAAAAAGATTAAGATTGCTTTTACCAGCTCAGACTTTAGATGTCATTGAGTACCAAATAGAGAAAGAAATTAAAGAGGCATTTGTCTTTGCTGAAGAAAGCCAATTTCCTAACTCAGATCAACTTTATGAAGATGTGTTTAAGGAGCTATAAATGAAACGAATTTTAAGTTATCCTGAAGCAATTAGAGAAGCAATAGAACAAGAGATGTCTAGTGATTCTTCGGTAATTGTGATGGGTCAAGGTGTAGATGATCCCAAAAGAATATATGGAACTACAAAGGAACTTGTAGAGAGATTTGGAAAAGAAAGAGTTTTTGACACTCCTCTATCGGAGGATGGTATGACAGGGGTGGCGATTGGTGCTGCACTGGGAGGATTACGGCCAATTCATACTCATATAAGGATGGATTTTATGCTATTGGCTATGAACCAAATTATCAATATGGCTGCCAAGATGCGGTATATGTTTGGAGGAGCAGTTTCCATTCCTCTGGTTATTCGTTCTATTATTGGTAAAAGTTGGGGGCAGGGACCTCAACATTCCCAAAGTATCTATCCATTATTTATGAACATACCTGGTCTTAAAATAGTAGCTCCTTCCACCCCTTATGATGCAAAAGGATGTTTAATTCAGAGCATTAGAGACGATAACCCGGTTATATTCATAGAGCATAGACATTTATATTATCAAAAGGGTTATGTACCAAAAGAAAGTTATGTCGTTCCTTTTGGGAAGGCTCGGGTTATCAAGAAAGGTTATGATATAAGCTTGATTGGAATTTCTCAAATGGCAGTTGAGTGCCTTAGAGCTTCTCATTTTTTAAATGAAGTTGATATCAACGCTGAAGTTATTGATCCGATCTCACTAAGTCCATTAGATATTGATACAATTGAATCATCAGTTTTGAAAACAGGAAAACTTATTATTGTAGATAATGCATGGATGAAATGTGGCGCTGGATCAGAGATAATTACCCAATTAATAGAGAGGGGTGTGAGTATGGTGGTGCAGCGGATGGGGTTTGCTTTTGTTCCCTGCCCTACAACACCAACACTTGAAGAACAGTTTTATCCAAATGCGAGGAAAATTGCATCAAAGGCATATGAGATGCTTTATCCAAATAGAAAACCGTGGATAGCAACTACCGAACAATACATTGAAGAAATTGAATTTAAAGGGCCATTTTAATCAAGTAGAGTTGCATTAAAATGAATAAAATCATTGAAAGTGACATAAAGAACATTTTAGCCCATATCGAATTAGATAAACTAAAAAATAAAACCATTCTATTAACAGGCTCTAATGGACTTATTGGTTCATTTCTTGTGCAATTGGTTTTTTATCTAAATAAAGAAGGTTATAATATAAAACTTCTCGGGTATTCCAAGAATAGTGCGAAATATTATTTGAAATATGTCTTAAGTGACAATAATATAAAACTTTTTGCCAGTGATTTGATTTATGAAAGATTCAAAAATCTACCCGGAATTGATTATATTATCCATACTGCTACTTATGCACAACCTAGAAAGTTCTTGGAAGATAAACTAACTACAATTGCATTAAATACATTAGTTTTAAAAAAGTTATTGGATATAGCTAAAATTAATTCTTCATCAGTACTTTTTCTTAGTTCGTCAGAAATCTATGGGCAACCTCCATCTAATGATATTAACCCTATTTCCGAATCCTATAATGGAAATTGTTCCACAACTTCTACTCGTGCTCCTTATGCGGAGTCCAAGCGTCTTGGAGAAACCATTTGCAATATCTACAAGAAAGAAGAAAATGTAGATGTGAAAATTGCAAGGGTTTCTGCTGTATATGGTCCTGGGATAGACACTAAAGACAAACGGGTGTTGGGAGAATTTATCAATAAAGCTCTCAATGATAAGGTAATTGATTTACTGGATGAAGGTAAACAAATACGGACTTGGTGTTATATTTCTGATACTATTATAATGTTATTATACATCTTACTTTATGGGAAAGATTTTATTTATAATGTAGCAGGAAAATCAGATATTTCTATTTTAGGACTTGCCCAGTTAATTGGAAAATATACTAATGTCCCAGTCAAAGTACCTAAAAAAAAGAAGGAATTAGATTATATAAGAGATGCGCCCATTCATATCCAGATTGTTATAAGTAAAATTGTAAATGAATCTAAGTATTATGATTTCGTTCCCATTGAGGAAGGGATTAAACGATTTGTAGAGTGGAATAAAATTAATCTAAAATCAGGAAACTAAAAAATAAAAATATTGGAGATTTTAATGTTCTGGAAGTTGCAAGAAAATGTTTTAAGTAAAGACGATATTGAAATATTGGTAGATTTCATTCGTAATACGAAAAGATTTACACAGTTTGAAAAGGTTAAAGAATTTGAGCAAAAATATTCTCAATGGCTCGGGACAAAATATAGTGTTTATGTAAATTCTGGCAGTTCTGCTAATTTATTGCTTATCAATTCATTAAAGGAATTATATCATTGGAAATTGAATGATGAAATTATTGTCCCTGCTGTTACATGGGTAACAAATATTTCCCCTGTTATGCAAAATGGTTTGAAACCTGTGTTTGTTGATATTAATCTTAAAGATTTATCTTTTGATTATGATAAATTAGAATCCGCAATAACTTCAAAAACAAAAGCTATTTTTGTTACACATTTAATAGGTTTTCCTGCCGATATTAATAGAATAAAAGATATTATAGGTAATCGTGGCATCTTACTATTGGAGGATTGCTGTGAATCTCATGGCGCCACAATTGAAGGCGTTAAAATTGGTAATTTTGGCGTTGCAAGCACATTTAGTTTTTATTGGGGACATCATTTAACAAGTGTTGAAGGGGGGATGGTTTGCACAAATAATGAAAAACTATATAAACTTTTACTTTTAAAAAGGTCGCATGGCTTAGCAAGGGAATTACCGGCCAAATACCACAAAGAACTTAGAGATAAGTATCCCAATATTGATTTTCATTTCCTGTTTCTTACAGATGGCTACAATGTCCGTAACACTGAATTCAATGCTGTGTTAGGTTTGCATCAACTAAAAAAACTTGACCAATTTATTAAAATTAGGAATAATAATTATGCTAAATTTTTAGAAATTTGTAAAGAATATGAGGATGAATTAATATTATTTAAAGTAGAAGGTATTTCGTCATTTTCACTGCCTTTTTTGTTTAGGAATAAAGGTAGAATGGAAGAGTTCCATAAACTTATTAGGAATAATGGTATTGAAAGCAGACCAATAATAAGTGGCAATTTATTACGCCAACCTTTTTTGAAGCAATATTATAATCCTAATGATTTTCCAAATGCTGATTTTTTACATAACAATGGGCGATATGTTGGAAACAATCAATTTGTGAATGATGAAAGGCTAAATTATTTGAGTAATCTACTTAAAAAGTTTTTTGGGAGATAAACTTGATTGACAAGAAAATATTATTACTGTCATTGGCTGATGAAAATAATTGGAATTTTGATAAGAATATCTATGATGGACTAAGATCTATATTTTCAAAGGTCATAAGATATCAAGATTATAGAAAAAGACTCAACGAGATTGGAATCAATCAACTTCAAAAGGAAATTATTGATATTGTCAGAAAAGAACACCCCCAATATATTTTAGTTCCAGCATCCTCTTATGAGATCTTGGAAGAAACATTTCAAACTTTTCATGCTGAAGGAAGTATAATCTTTGGTTGGTTTTTTGATGACAGTGTTAGATTTGACAATTATTCAAAATGGTGGATTCCTTATATAGATTATTTTTTGACTTCTAATAAGGATTCGGTGCAAAAATATAATGATTTAGAGGCAAAGAGCATCTATGTGCCAATTGCTTGCAACCATCAAATATATATTAAGAAGAATGTGGAATTTTCTTACAATATTTCTTTTATTGGTCGTAACATTGCAAACAGAGAGAAATTTATAACGGAGATAAAAAACAATAATATTCAAGTTCACACCTTTGGGTTTAGCTCTAATGAAATAATTTCCTTTGAAGAAATGATTGATATTTTTTCTGGCAGCAAAATAAACTTGAATTTTACAGGTTCCTATCGTAATCCTAAAATAAAACAGTTGAAAGCAAGAATATTTGAAGTAACCATGTGCGGAGGATTTTTGTTAACAGAATATGTTAATGGGATTGAGGAATTTTTCGAAATAGATAAAGAAATCGTTTGTTTTAAAACAGTGGATGAAGCTGTTGATAAGGTTAAGTATTATCTAAGGCATGAAAAGGAAAGAATAAAAATAGCAAGAGCTGGTTGGGAACGGGCACATAAAGATCATACATGGCAGAAAAGGCTTTCTGATATATTTGAAAAGATAGAAAAAGATATTACTATCCGCGGAATATCAAATATTTTACCCAGTGATTTTAAAATGCCCCCCAAAATAAGAAAAATGCCATCATCATATCATTATAAATGGGCAAGAATTTGGTTATCGCGAAAAAACCCTAAATTATGTAGAGATGAAATAAAGGTTTCTTTAAAGTATGATTCCAAAAATTTTAATGCAAGAATTTTTTTAGTGATATCTCTATTTCCAATTGCTATTCAACATGTTCTTATAAATTTTATTGAAAAACTAAAAATGATATTAAAAAAATTAATAGATAAAACCAAGATAATTTACACAACAATATTTGTTTTTATAGATAATAGGATCTGTCATATTTTAAAATTTAGAAGGAGCCATGATGGAAATAAATATTGAATCAAATATAAAAGAACTACCGAACGATCTCTTAAGAACCAAAATTAGCTGGGCAGCTCATGATTTGGATAAAACGATAAATGCATATGCAAATAAAACTCAATTTTTCTTAATCGCAAAAAATGAATCAAAAAAGCTAGAAGAGTGCTTAAATGAATGGGCAATCAGGAAGCTTGAAGAAGAAGATTTAATTTTATGGGCGAGAAATGTTCAAAGTGAATATTTATCTGTTGTTAAGAAAGGGACTGAAATTAACTATATTAATTACGATTTTAGTAATTTAACCCCCGATTCTCTTTATGAAATAATAAAAACACGAAGAAGTGTAAGAAGATGGAAAGAAGACCCCGTTCCGCCTGATTTAATCAAAAAAATTATTGAAGCAGCACAATGGGCACCATCTGCCTGTAACAGACAGTCTTGTCGCTTTATTATTTTAGAAGACGAAGACCAAAAGAAAGTTCTTACCAATTTAAGAGAAGATTGGTTGAAATTTGCACCTATAATAATTTTTGTTGGAGCAGATAAGAGAAATTATTTAAAGAGCGAAATTGACTATGTTCCTTACATGGATGCTTCAATGGCTGCTCAAAATATGTTGCTTATGGCACATTCCTTAGGATTAGGTGCTGTTACTGTAAAAACAACAGGTTGGGAAATACATGAAAGAAGAAGTGATAAATATATTAAAATGATTAATAATATGGTATCAAGTCTCCGATTACCAGAATACTTTATTCCTGTAAGTATTATTGCGTTAGGATTTCCAGCACGAATACCCTGTGCACCAGCTCGTCTTCCTTTTAACTCAGTAGTACATTATAATAAATTCAATCAATCAGAAGAATCAAATTCATTTAAACGCTACGATGATAAAATCAGACATTTGGAAAATATTAAGAAACATAAAACAAATTTTCTTAAGAATCTAATATTCCGTATTTCCAGGAAATTGTTAAGCTTTATTGGAATTAAAATTATTAAAATTGATTAATAAAGGGAGAAATATAGTAATGTCAACGAAAAAGATTGTCATCATTGGTGGTTTTGGTTGGCATGATATTGGTGATGAAGCAATGCCTCAGGCAGTTATATATAATCTTAGAAAGCTAATACCCAATTTGGATATTGTAATGCTCTCTCCGAATCCAAAGTATACAACTGCGTATCATAAAGAACGCTCTATTTATGATATAAATGCCTATTTAAATAAACGACCTTGGCTTATTTCCTACTTTAAGAAAAGTAACATTTTGATATTTCAGTTAATAGGAAAGATCATTAACAGACTATATCCAAGCAGGTTGATGTATTTTTTACGATTTATCTATTTTTTGATAGTAACAAAATTTTATCACTATAAAATTAGCCTTCCTATTAGCAAAATAGCAAAAGATATTATAGATGAAATTTCAAGTGCAGATTTATTATTCAATAATGGCGGGGGAAATATTAACTCCTTGCTTTATGGTGAACTATATAAACAGTCATTAACTATTTTAACTGCATCTATGTTAGATGTACCTGTAATATTATCAGGTCAAACAATAGGTCCTATAACAAAAAAAATCCATGCATTTGTTGTGAAAATTGCATTGAACAAAGTTGATACTTTAACTTTTCGGGATAGAGGTATTTCTTTACAACGAGTAAAAGAAATTGGCGTAAATAGACCAATTATGAAAGATACTGCTGATGATGCAATAAGTCTGCTTTTTTTACCTCAGAATGAAGTTGAGCGATTAATATTAGAAAATAAAGGTGTAAAATGGTTAAATCTTTCTTCAATAATAATTGCTGTAATGAATATGAATGGCTATTTAGAGGCAATGGGGAAGAAAAGTATCAACGAACTTGGTAATGAAGTTAGACTTCTAACAAAAATAGCAGATCAATTAGTAGAAAAGTATAGAGCAAAAATTCTTTTAGTCCCAACAGATTATGGCCCATCTGATGATCGTCCTTTATTAAATCAAATTAAAAATAAAATGAAATATAGAGAAAGGGCTTTAGTTATTGAAAAGATATATGATGCAATTCAATATAAAAGTTTGATTGGCTTAGGGCAAATTGCTATTGGCGTCCGTTATCATTTTAATGTATTTGCCACTTCAATGAGTGTTCCTTGTATTGGTCTGGCTAATGGGGTATATCAAAAGACAAAACTAAAAGGAGTTATGGAATTAAATAATTTACCTTATTGCTTTATTCCAGAAGATATGGATAAAGTGGAATTTGATACTGTTTGGGCTGTCGTAGAAAAAGTTCTGAAAAACCGTATTGAAATTGCAAGACAATTGAAAGAACGAACAAAAATCCTTCAGGAAAATAGTTTAATGACTATTCGTCGTGCAGCGATTATATTATCAGGGAGTTAGAATTTGTCATATTTAATACTTAAGTTACCTAAGCTTATTTGTATATTATTTGCTGGAATATTTTTCTTTTTGGGTTTAACAAAATCTAAAAAAGCTCGTTATTTTATGATATTTTTAATTCCATATGAAGGTGCAGCTCTCAGAGGTTTTGGTTTTTCTGGATTTTGTATTATTGGGTATTTTATGGGATATTACTATGCAAAATCAAGGTTTAATGAAACTATTTGGAAAAATGTTCATTATAAAAAATACATATTATTAATTATCTTTTCTCTAATAATAAGTTCTTTGGGATTAGCATTAAGGCAAGATTATTCTGATTTAACATTAGGTTATGGAGTTTATTCCATTGTTGAACCATTAATGCGATATATGGCAAATATTACAGCAGCAATTATGTTATATATATTGATCTCTAACGAAGCAAAAACTCATCAAGATATATTAAATTATATATGGGTATTTATACTTTCTTTGTCATATGTGTTTATAACATGGATAGGATCATTTGTTTACCATCTAAATTTACCCTCTTTTCTCCAAACACAATATTCCGGTGGAGTTATTACATATAGTTATCTCGATAGATTTGCTGGATATGTTGGCGAGTACGGACTGCAATCTGAATATTTTACAATTATTATAACATTTTCGATTTTGTTAATTCTCTCATCAAAAATAAAATTAGAGAGAAAATTACTATTATTAATTGCGATATTTATTTCAATACCAATGGCGTTATCAACAGGTACTCGTGCATTTTTAGTAGTGCTTTTTTTATTTTCAATCATTTTTACTTCTCTGATCTTATTTAAGAAAAGGGTTAGGCTTGGTAAACGATTACTTATTATTAGCTCAATATTTATTATTTTTGCCATTCTTCACAACCAAATGAGAAGAAGCTATCTTCTTGAAAGGATTAATGAAAGTATAGAAATTGGGCAATCAATGCAATATGCAAGCGACATAGATAAGCTTTTAAATAGACCATATATCACAGAATTTAATAATGTTATAGAAACTGCGGGATTATTTGGGGTGGGACCTCTCCATATAATGGGAGTAAGAGGAAATGCTATGTGCTGGCACTCCTTATATTATGATATGCTTATAAAGTTTGGCATTTTAGGCTTTCTTATCTATCTCTTCTTCTATTTTAGGCTTTTAAGCGACCTTTACAAAAATATAAAGTTAAAGGGAACTTCCCAAGGTTTCATTTCAATTTTATTTTTTTCCCTATTATTACCACTACTTATTGGTGAATATGCTCGTAGTTATCAAATTGAAACATCATTTACATTAATGTATTGGTTTCTATTCGCAATAATTGCGTGTGCGAATAAATTAAAGCCAAAAATTATTTTAAACAATAACGGTCAGACCACATACGAGACGATATAAAATATTATGAAAAATGAGAAAAATATAAGATATTCAGTTATTATACCATCTCTCAATCAATCGAAAATACTTAAGCAATGTTTGTCTCATTTGTCGCAATTATTATTTGAGCCCGATTTGTTTGAAGTTTTGGTAATTGATAATGGTTCAACAGATGACACAAAAGAAATAACCTTATCATTTCATAATAAGATTAATAATTTACGCTATATTTATTCTGATATACCGGGATTACATACAGGTAGAAACTTAGGTTTTGAAAATGCAAAAGGGGATATTTTATGCTTTATTGATGATGATTCTTTTGTAACAAAAGGATGGCTAAAAGGTATTGAGATCGCTTTTCAAGATCCAAAGGTTGTTTTAGTGGGAGGTCCTTGTCTGCCAAAGTATGAAATTGAACCTCCAAAATGGTTGTATTATTTGTTGGGAAAGAGTGAATTTGGTACTAGTTTTGGAGATCTTAGTCTTCTAGATTTTGGAGATAGATTAATACCTATTCAACCAGGTTCAGTTTATGGGTGCAATTTTAATATTCGAAAGAGTATTTTAATGGAATTCATGGGATTTCCTCCTGATTTATTTCATCCGAGCTTAGTTAAGTATTCAGGGAATGGAGAGTCAGCTATTTCAGAAAAAATAAAGGTGTCTAATCTGTTGACGATTTATTCTCCAGAAGTAAAAATATTTCATTTCGTCCGCAAAAATAGGTTAACTAAGGAGTATCTTTATAAAAGGTCTTATGAGGCAGGAGTTAGGGCGTCATATAAAACTATTCGAGAGCATTATTATAATAGAGATAATACAAAAACAAGCAAACCAATTAGGGGTGTATGTCTTTTTATGCAATTTTCAATTAAAATAATCCGTTTTATTTTCAGATTGTTAAGAAAATTCTATCATTTCATTTTTCTTAAAGAACCCCAAGACGTAAGAAAAATCAGAAAAATCATGCAAAAAGGTTGGAAAGACGGTTTTGCATTTCACCAGAATGAGGTGAAAAAGGATTCCAATCTCCTAGAATGGGTATTAAGAGAAAATTATCTGGGTGAAAACGGAAAACTACCGGCAGAATAGAGCAAATGTAATTGTTTGGAGAAAGATAGGAAAAAGAAATGAGTAAAAAATGGAACATTGTTTTTATGCTTGCGGATGAGCATGGGAAATTGATTCAGAATGAAGAAGCAGTAACCAAAGAACAATATGGTTCAAAAGATAAATTGGAAAGATTGCACCTTCAAGAGAAAGGGTATATAGAATTCTCTAATACAGTGAGTCCAGGTGCTTCTACCATAGAATCAATTGAAAGTATAATGTCGGGAATTTATGCTGCAAAGGCACATAAACAACACTATAAGTACTGGCCTGAATGGGATAACCTTGAAAACCTGGTATTAGGAGATTTTCTAAGAGAGCATCATGGATATGAAGTAATCGGATTTTCATCTCTATTTAATGCTCAGACTTGGCTTCCATGCATACCCATTAAAAATCCCGATTTATATGCGGGTTTTTCGCCGATTAAGCGAGATACTTACTCCACTGAAGTAACTGTATCTGCTATTAATGATTATTTCCTTAGTGCAGAAAGAAACAATAGACCAAAATTATTTATTGTGCATACAGAATTAATGTTTAGAGTTTGGGACGAATTAATTAATTTGTTTTTTAGGAATGGATATAATTATGATAATACCATATTCATTGTAACTTCTGATCATAATCTTCCACAGGGATTTAGAAGATATTACACGTTTTTTCTAGCAAGGTTCAATATAGAATTATATCACCATACCGATCTGACAGAGTACAATACTAGGGTTATTTTTTATTTAAAATATCCTGGCTCAGAGGGCATGGAGATAAAGACTCCAGTTATTGGATATGACATTGTTCCAACAATTCTTGATTTGCTAGGTCTGAAAGAAGAATGGCAAGATAAGTTTGATGGAATAAGCTTACTACCATTAATAAATAAAAAACTAGTTCCTGACAGGTTGGTTCGCATTGATAATTTATACCCGTATCAAATCGGAAGGGAACAAGGCAGAATAACTGCCATAAGAAGTGCTAAATACAAGTATATTTTGCGCCCTGACCCCACTTCTTCATATATATCTTATAGGATGACAGAAAGATGGCCGCTTGTAGCCCAAAAAGAGGAGTTTTACGATATAGAAAATGACATTTGGGAGAAGGACAATCTAATTGATTCTGAGGATGTCGTCATCAAAAGAGAAATTGTCAAGCACAGGGCGTTTCTACAAGAATCTAACAGTGAAATATTAAACTTCCATGTGGCGAGCCTTAGGAAAGTGTTTAGAAAAGAGAATTTATCAAATAATTTGTTTAAGGGTAAGGAAAAAGGAAGAATGCTTTGTTTTCAGACTTGCCCTTTCCTAGTTTTTATAACTAGTATTTCCGTATTAACTCACGAACTACCTGAATGGGATATTGAATTAATTGTGAAACAAAAGAATGATAAATGGGTAGATGATTTAAAGGGAATTGAGAAAAAATATATATATCCAGATGATGCCATATACGACATTAATAAATTTAATGTAAATATAATGCCAAAATTAAACAAATATTATGATGTTATACTTAGTACTTCCAATTTTCCTATGGGTGATTATAGCGATATTTATGATACCACGCAATTTCCGGTTGGTGATTTGACTGCATCAATTAAAATTATGGAAAGTATAAGAAGTTCGGTGAAAGCTGTTCTATGTCTTAATATGAAATTTGTATTAGTAAAAAATTTTAGGAGAATAAATAAATGTAAAAAGACAGTTAAGCAGAGGATAAAAACATTTATTTGGAAAATAATACCACAAAGAGTAAAGGCATATTTGAGGATGCTTTATATCGAAGAGATCAATAGAGATAAAATAAATCCGGAGCTTGCTAGAAATATTATTACCATAAAGAAATAGATATATTACAGTATCTAAAAAAATGTACATTACGAAAAGAATGTTAGCTACTATTTCTAACATGAAAACAATAATAACCATATGAAGAAGACAAGAATGAAACAATTCGTCTATATATGGAAAGGTCTTAAAATATAAAAAATAGGATGATTTATGAAAAATACAACTAAACTTAAAAATTTGGTGAATTCGCCAAACCTTGAATTCATCATGGAAGCGCATAATGGGCTTTCAGCAAAGATAGTAGAAGAAACTGGATTTAAGGGAATCTGGGCGAGTGGTTTAAGTATATCTGCTGCCTTAGGAGTTCGTGATAACAATGAAGCAAGCTGGACACAGATTTTAGAGGTTTGTGAATTTATGGCTGATAATACAAATATCCCTATATTGTTAGATGGTGATACGGGATTTGGCAACTTTAATAATTTTAGAAGATTAGTACGAAAGCTAGAGGAAAGAGGAATTGCCGGTGTTTGTATTGAAGATAAAATTTTCCCTAAGACAAATTCTTTTATTGGAGGTGAAAGACAGCCTTTGGCAGATATAGATGAATTCTGTGGGAAAATCAAAGCAGGTAAAGATTATCAGAAGGATCCTGATTTTGTGATTGTTGCCAGGATAGAAGCATTTATTGCCGGATGGGGATTAGATGAAGCCTTAAAAAGAGCCAATGCTTATTCTGATGCCGGAGCAGATGCTATATTGGTACATAGTAAAATCTCTACTGATAGGGACATTGAATCCTTCATGAAAAAATGGGACGATAGAAAACCAATTGTTATTGTACCAACAATTTATTATACAACGCATACTAAGAAGTTCAAAGATATGGGTATATCTCTTGTTATTTGGGCAAATCATACATTACGGTCCTCTATTACAAATATGCAAAAAATTGTTAAAAAAATATATGAAGATGAAAGTTTATCAAATATTGAAAATGAAATTGTTCCGGTAAAAGAAATATTTAGACTGCAGAATGCGCAGGAATATAAACAAGCAGAATTAAGATATCTTCCTCAAAAGACATATTACAAGGGATTAATTTTAGCAGCAAGTAAAGGAGATAATTTTGGCTCATTAGTAGAAGATAAACCTAAAGCAATGATTAATATTGGAGATGATACTATTCTGTCAAAAATCGTGAAAACTTTTAATTCACAGGGAATTAAAGATATTTCAGTAGTTGTCGGTTATAAAAAAGAAAAAGTTGATTTGCCAAATTTAAAATATATTGAAAATGATAAATATGATAAATATGGATTGCTCTATTCTATTTATAAGGCAAAAGAAGACTTTGACGGACCAATAATAATTTCCTTTGGCGATATATTATTTGAGGAAGACCTTTTAAATAAAATTGTATCCAGTAAAGAAGATATTGTATTAGCCGTTGACATATCTGAAATTAGTATAAAAAGAGATAGAGATATGGTACAGGGGAAAGAACATTATTCCGAGAATTTTGGTGCTTCAAGTATATCAGAACTTGTGCAACTTAAAGAAGTAAAACAAGATGAAAAAAGAAGTGATTTTGATGGAGAATGGATTGGTCTTCTAAAATTGAATTCAAAGGGTTCATCTATTTTTAAGAAAGAATTGAAATTATTAGAAAAAGAAGATATGGAATTTCTACAATCATCATCCGTAAATGATTTTATCAACTTTTTAATTGGTAAAAAGTACAAAGTATATATTGAATATTTTAGAGGGCAATGGAAAGATATTGATAGCATTGAAGATTTGACATATTTAATTGGGTTATTTAAAAATGAAGCAATATAAAAAAGGAGTTTCAAATGGATTGGAAAAAATTATGGAACGAGAGGGGAATTACACTTAAGAACGAATCTTTAAGCGTAATAGATGGATTTGACCATGGGGTTGGCAAACTAAATGAAGATATGATAAAATATATTGCCAATAATATTTTAACTAACTTATCAATTAATAATAAGTCAATTGTTCTTGAAGTTGGGTGTGGTTCAGGGATGTTGCTTAATTATATTAGAGGTTTCTGCTTAAAAATTTACGGAATAGACTATGCGGATACTTTAATTAAAATTGCTCAAAACCACTTTCCAGAAGGAACTTTCCATAAAGGGGAGGCTTCTGACTTGCACTATTTTAAAGATAATATGTTCGATAGTGTTTATAGTTTTTCAGTTTTCCACTATTTTCCTAATTTACAATATGCAAAGAAATCAATTCGTGAAATGCTAAGAGTTTCAAAAAATAAACGGATTTATATTGGAGATATTCCTGATTTAGAAAAAAAGAAAGAAGCAGAATTATCAAGAGAAGTTCCATCTGATCATTTATATTATCCTAAATCATTTTTTCTTGGTAATTATAAGTGCGAAATATTTGATAGTAAAATTGATGGATATGGAAATTCAAAGTTTAGATATAATGTTGTTATTAAAAGGTGATATATGAAAGCAGAAAAATTCATCAAATTTTTAAAAGAAAAAGGAATTAATAATTTTACAGGAGTACCATGCTCAATTTTCAAAGATGTTATTAAATATCTTGAAAAAAATGAGAATTATATTCCAGCTACAAGCGAAGGTGAAGCAATGGGGATTGCGGCAGGTGTCGCGTTATCTAAGAATATTCCGGCAGTAATTATGCAAAATGATGGATTTGGTAATGCTATTAATCCTCTTTCTTCGTTAAACAAACTATATGAATTACCTGCATTATTAATTATTTCATGGCGAGGTGAACCAGGTAAAAAAGACGAACCCCAGCATGAATGGATGGGAAAAACAATTTTAGATCTCTTAAAACTTTTTCAAATTGAATATTTGATTTTAAATAGCGAGTTAGACACACAAAAAGACCAAATTGCTTCGTTGATAAGCAAGATCAAAAATGAAAATAAAATTTGTTCATTAATTTGTAAAAAAGGAATATTTGATAAAGAGGAAGCTGAAGAATCAATTATTCAAGATGAATTATTATCACGCGAAGAAGCAATACAAATCATACTAGAAAAAATTGAAAATACTACAACAATCATATCAACTACTGGTAAAATATCAAGGGAGATTTATAAGATTAATGATAGGAAAAATAATTTTTATATGGTTGGTTCTATGGGATGTGCTAGTTCTATTGCTTTAGGGTTATATCAAAATATTTCTAAAAAGATAGTTGTTTTTGATGGAGATGGAGCAGTTTTAATGAAGATGGGAACATTAGCAACAATTGGTGCCTATCAACCGGAAAAATTTCTACATATTTGCTTTGATAATGAAACCTATGAATCTACAGGTGGTCAAACTACTGTTGCTAAAAATGTTGTATTATCAAAAATAGCAAAAGCTGCAAATTATAAAGTAGCTGTAACAATTAATAACAAAGAAGGAATAAAAAAATTTCTTAAGCAATGGAATATAAATCCTAATCTTTCATTTTTACATATTAAAGTTAAAAATAAAACTGATGAAAAACTGGGACGTCCTGAAGAAACACCAGTTGATCTAAGAGATAGATTTTGGGAGTTATTAAATGATTGATACTGCTGTAATATTAGCTGCAGGAATGGGAACTCGTTTAAGAAATGTCTTAAAAGATGTACCAAAAGGTTTTCTGGAAATTGAGGAAAATTCTTTAGTTAAACTATCTGTTATGAATCTTCTCAAATCAGGCATAACAAAAATTATCATAGCGACAGGTTATTTATCAAAACACTACGATAATTTTGCAAAAGAATACAATTGTGTTAGGTTAGTTAATAATATTAATTATGCTCATTCTGGAAGTATGTACTCGCTTTATTGTGTAAAAGAACTAATTCATAATGACTTTATACTATTAGAGAGTGACTTAATATACGAAAATAGAGCGATTGAAGAGTTGATTCATTTTAAAAAAGAGAATGCTATTTTAATTTCTGGATTAACAAATTCAGGTGATGAAGTTTATGTTGAAACTAAGAATGATAAAATATATAACATGTCTAAAAATAAAAGAACATTAAACGAAATATCTGGAGAATTAGTTGGTATATCAAAGATTTCAGTAGGTATGTTTCAGCAAATGATTTCCATTTCCAAAATATTCTTTAAAAAAGATTTAAATTTAGATTACGAAGATTGTATTATTTCTACAGCAAGCAAATACCCAGTCTATTATCTTAAGATAGATAATTTAATATGGGCAGAAATAGATGATGAAATACATTTGAATAGAGTTAAAAATGTGATTTATCCATATATTAAAAGGATTGATAATGAAAAAAATTAAAAGAAATATATTACTGAATCCGGGTCCTGCAACAACTACAGATTCTGTAAAATATGCTCAGGTTGTTCCAGATATTTGTCCAAGAGAAGAAGAATTCGGTAAAGTGATGAAGTCAATTAGTGCCGATTTAACCAAAATAGCTGGCGGAGATGAGAACTATACGACAGTATTATTTGGCGGATCTGGAACTGCAGCGATGGATTCTGTTATCAATTCAGTCGTTCCGGCAGATAAAAAAATACTTATAATAAATAATGGAGCTTATGGCGAAAGAATAGTTAATATCGCGAAAGCTTATTCCATTAACCACCGTGATCTAAAATTTAAACTGGAAACACTCCCAGATTTAAAGGAAATTGAAAATGTGTTATCAGAAGATGATCAAATTGCTTGTGTTGCAATTGTTCATCATGAAACTACAACTGGGATAATAAATCCGATAAAAGCGATTGGTTCTTTAGTAAAAAAATACAATAAAATATATATTGTTGATACAATCTCAAGTTTTGCTGGAATTCCTATAAATATTAAAGATTGCCATATTGATTTTATGATGTCAACATCAAACAAATGTATTCAGGGTATGGCTGGTATTTGTTTTATTATCTGTAATAAATTAGAATTACGTAAAATAAAAGATTATCAAAGGAGATCATTTTATTTAAGTTTGTATGATCAGTATAGATATTTCCAAGAAAACTATCAAATGCGGTTTACGCCTCCCGTTCAAACTCTCTATGCGTTAAGAAAGGCAATCGATGAATTATTTGAGGAAGGAATTGAAAATAGGTATAAGAGATATACTAAAAACTGGGAAGTATTAAGGAATGGATTAATAAAAATTGGATTTAATCTGTTACTTAATAAGAAAATAGAATCACATCTATTATTGACGGTATTAGAGCCAACTAACACTCATTATAGTTTTAATAAAATGCATGATTTGTTATATGAAAAAGGATTTACAATTTATTCTGGTAAAATTGGTGGAATGAACACATTTCGAATTGCAAATATTGGAAATATTGATTATAATGATATAAACTCTTTCTTGGAAACATTAGAAAAAATTTTCAAGAAGGTTTTTCATATCACCAATCAGAAGTAAAAAAAGACCCAAAACTACTTGAATGGGTTCTGCGAGAGAACTACTTAGGTAAAAATGGCAAATTACCAAAATACCAAAATAATGAAATATAATGTCCTCC
Source organism: uncultured Candidatus Cloacimonadota bacterium (assembly GCA_964398885.1). Classification (GTDB taxonomy): domain Bacteria; phylum Cloacimonadota; class Cloacimonadia; order JGIOTU-2; family JGIOTU-2; genus JAGMCF01. Next base: position 22,483 of record CAYNOU010000013.1, read on the forward strand.
AAAATTATCTATAAAAACAATTCATTAAAACGAATTGCCATTTTTGCATATTTTGGTCATATTGCAAAGTCTCCAAGCACTATTAGCACGATAGAAACTCTTGCTGAAAATGGTTTTTTTGTTGATATTTTTACTGTTAAATATCAAATATTTCCCCTTCCAATTTTTTCTTCTCCAAATATTGCTTTTCATCCTGCCTCTTCAAGAAATATTATAAGATTGCGTGGTTCAAAATTTATTCGATATATTTATTCAGCCTTTCGTATTATAAATAGAAGGAAATACCATTGCTTAATTGGAATTGACCAAAATGGATTGATTGTTGCAAATATTATTGGTCGACTATTTAGCATACAGGTACTTTACTATTCACTGGAACTTTTCTACTGGAAAGATATGTTAAACTTGAAGTCTAAGATAAAAAAAAGATTAGAAGTTTTGCTTAATAAACATACAATTGCCACAATTGTTCAAGATAAAGTTCGTGGTGAAACATTGGTAAAAGAAAATCGTATTCCCAAAGCAAAACTAATTTTTGTGCCAAATTCTTTTATTATGGAACCTTCTCACAGAACTGAAAGTAACTATCTCCAGCGAAGATTCGCCATTCCAAAAGATAAACGACTTATTTTGATGGCTGGAGGAATTGGTGACTGGACAATGTCAAAAAAATTAGCACAAGTCGCATATGACTGGCCAGAAGAGTGGGTGTTTATAATTCATGGTGAAGGTAAAAAAAATTATTTGGACGAACTTCGCCCATTATGTGACGGGAAACATGTTGTTTTATCTGACAAAATGGTCCCATATACTGAGCTGGATGAATTGATAGGCTCAGCAGATATTGGATTAGCACTTTATGAAAATTGGCATCAAGGAATATTTGAAATGAGTAAAGCATCCGGGAAAATATGGCAGTACTTACGCTGTGGATTACCTGTAATAACAATGGATTTTCCAAGCTTGGTAGATTTAATTGAAGGAGAAAAATGTGGTATCTGTGTAAATTCAGAGAAGGAAGTTAAAATTGCAATTGAGAAGATATTCGCTGACTACGACCATTATAGCAATAATGCTGTGGAATGTTACAGCAATCATGGTGATTTCAGAAAGGGTTTTGATAGTGTTCTCAAGCTTTTGAAAAATATTTAGAAAAGAGTGGAAAATTGCCATAATGAAAGTATTCGGTGAATAAACATATTTATATGATTCATACTATAGAGATAAAGATTACGATAATGAAGTTAATTTTGTTTTTGAGTTAGAAAAACAATCCGTTTATGGATTCTTCAAGGCAACCAACGATAGATGATTGGAATATTTCTGTTGTTGCAAAAAAACAATAAAATTACAGAAAGGATTTTTATGAAACGAGCACTTATAACAGGAGTTACTGGACAAGATGGAGCATATCTATCTCAATTCCTATTAAACAAAGATTATAAAGTATTTGGGACATATAGACGACTATCAACGCCAAATTTTTGGAGATTACAATATTTAAATATCTTTGATGAGATAGAATTAATACCTTGTGATTTAATAGATAGTTCTTCTTTAACTGAAGCCATTTTAATTTCAAAGCCAGATGAAATATACAATCTCGCGGCACAGAGTTTTGTAGGTGCTTCATTTGAGCAGCCGATAGGAGCTGGAGAAATTACAGGTCTGGGAGTAACTCGTTTGTTAGAAGCGATGAGAAAAAATTGCCCCAAAGCAAAATTTTATCAAGCTTCTACAAGTGAATTATACGGAGATAATGATCATCCCCAGCAAAATGAAGAAACGCCTTTTGCTCCCTCAAGTCCTTATTCAGCAGCTAAATTGTATGCTCATCATATTGTTAAAATTTATAGACATGGTTATAATCTGTTTGCGTGTAATGGCATACTATTTAATCACGAGTCGCCATTGAGAGGATTAGAATTTGTAACGAGAAAGATAACTAATGCTGCTGCAAAAATCAAACTGGGGTTGGAAGATAGTTTAGAATTAGGTAATATCAATGCAGAACGGGACTGGGGATATGCACCTGAATATGTTGAGGCTATGTGGCAAATTTTACAGCAGGAAGAACCAGATGACTATGTTATTGCAACTAATGAGACACATTCGGTCAAAGAGTTTGTAGAAAAATCGTTTAGCATGCTTGGGCTTAATTGGGAAGATTATGTGCATATAGATAAAAGATATATGCGTCCGGTTGATGTAAGATATCTTAGGGGTGATTTCACAAAAGGAAAGAAAAATTTTGGCTGGCAGCCAAAAACTAAATTTCATGATTTAGTAAAAATAATGGTAGAAAAGGATTTGGAGCGTTGGCAGAGATGGAAAAATGGAGAACATTTTCCCTGGGATGCACAAAACTATCCCAATGAAAGAAAAGTATTATCACGTAAATTAAAGTTAGATGAATAGAAATATTTAGAGAAAGAAATATATGATTATAGAAACAATTGAATATAATAACGAAAGATTAGCTTACATTATCAGAAAAGATATTGAAATTAAACAGAAAATGTTTTTTGGTTCACCCGATGATTTTCTACAAATTGGAAATATGAAGCTGAAAAAAGGTGAAACTCTCAAACCGCATATTCACAGACCGCAAAATAAAGTCATTACAAAAAATCAAGAAGTTCTCTATATTGTTTCAGGAAAAATGAAAGTAAATTTCTACGATAAAGTTCCTCAAAAAATTAATGAAGCAATTTTAACTGATGGGGATTTAATAGTATTGCTATCAGGCGGGCATGGCTTTGAATTTTTGGAAGATACCAAAATGATTGAAATAAAACAAGGTCCATATACTGGGAGAGATAATGATAAAATAATTTTGGAGGTTGATAATGATTCCAGTTTGTGAACCCGCTTTGCTTGGCAATGAAAGAAAGTATGTTTTAGATGCTCTTGATACTGGCTGGATATCTTCTGCTGGAAAGTACATTCCGGCTTTTGAAAAGGCATTTGCTGAATATTGTGGGGTTAAACATGGAATAGCAGTAACCAATGGCACGGTTGCACTACATTTAGCACTTGTTGCTCTTGGAATTGGTAAAGGTGATGAAGTGATTATTCCTGATTTTAATGGTATTTATGGAGCATTTGCTTTATGCTATACTGGAGCAATGCCTGTATTTGTTGATGCGGAGCCAGAAACCTGGAATATGGACCCTACAAAAATTAAAGAGAAAATCACAGAAAAAACAAAAGCAATTATGGTTGTGCATATTTATGGACATCCATGTAATATGAAGCCTATATGGAAATTAGCTAAGAAATATAACCTTAAAATAATAGAAGATGCAGCAGAAGTTCACGGGGCAGAGATAACTTATGAATCTAACAATGACTTTATTACGAAAAAAACTGGTTCACTTGGAGATATAGCAATTTTTAGTTTCTATGCTAATAAAATTATTACTACTGGTGAGGGTGGGATGGTTGTAACTAATAACGATGAACTTGCTAAAAAATGCAGATATTACAAGAATTTATGTTTTCCATTAAAAGGTATTCGCAATTACATTCATAATGATATTGGCTTTAATTATCGTATTTCAAATATTCACGCTGCAATAGGATTGGCGCAAGTGGAGATGGCTGATAAATATGTAGAAATGAGGCGACATAACAATTCTTTTTATAAAAAATATCTGGAGGGGGTTCCGGGAATAATTTTACAACCAGAGAAAGAATGGGCAAAAAATGTATATTGGATGAATGGAATTGTAGTGAATCCTGAAGAATTTGGAATGAGTAGAGATAAATTAATGATAAAACTTCGTGAGACGGGAATTGACAGTAGATTGTTTTTTACGGGGATGCATAAACAACCATCTTTACAAAAGTATGGTTGTGATTGCGCGGGAAAATATCCTATTTCTGATTGGCTTGCTGAGAATGGATTGTATTTATCGTCTGGGTCAGCATTGACAAAGAATCAGATATTTCAAATTTGTATGGCAATTAAAAAAGTACACAAATAATTTCCATCGTATTTATTTTTTTTTTTGCTTTTAATTAAAATATTAATATTTAAATGTTTCTCTTTTAGTGTAATCTGATTGTATTTTAATATACAAATAAAATAAAAATATAGTATGTTATCCTACGGTATTAGAAATAAAAATGAAACATGAAGTTCTGCTCGATAAATTTTTACACTTTGAATATGAAAACAACTTATTCGATTTAGAAGTAAGGAATATAAAATTCTGGCAATTTATAAGAGTTAGAATTTTTAGTTATATTTTAATTAAAAAAGAAATTTTCAATAAGTCTGAACGGGAAGAAATAGGCTTTATGCCAAAATTATATTTCAAAGGGCTTAGATTCTATATATCAAGTCTTTTAAAAAAAACATTTATTAAGTTCAAGAAAAAAAATATCCTTTTCTTTTGTAGTTCCCGCAGAATTTTATCTGATGGTAGTTATCAAGACCAATATCTTGACCCTATTATTGAATCTTGTCATATGTCTTATCTTGCTGTAGAAAACTATGAGAGACTTGACCATTTAAGGCCTCCAATAACCAAGAATCTATTTTATTTGGATTACATAGAATTTCCGAGTCGTTTTGTTAATTATTTCAAGAAAATGAAGCTAAATAAATTAGAAACCGAGATGATAAAAACATTGCAATATAGTTTAAATAAAACTTTTAATCTTAAATACACATTGTTGTTCTCAGAAATAAATAGAAATATATTACGATATGAATATATTTACCCAAAACTAGAAAAATTAATTAAAAGTACTAATCCAAAAGTCATTGTAGAGATTTGTAGCTATGGGATATTTAAGCAGATAGCAAATATTATTGCTAAAGAACAAAATATTCCCACAATTGAATTTCAACATGGAACAATGGGGAAATATCACGTTGCTTATAATTATATGAAAAAAGTATATATTGATTCGTTCCCTGATTATATCTTTGTTTGGGGAAGTTTCTGGAAGGATCATACTCGTTTTCCTATAAGTGAGAAAAATGTTATTGTAACGGGATTTCCATATTTTGAAAATCAATTAAGCATTCGTAAGGATATAAAAAAGAAAAAAAATATATTATTCATTTCTCAAGTAACGATAGGAAAAAAATTGGCAGAAGTAGCTTTTGAATTAGCTGATAAACTGAAAAATTATCAAATAATTTTTAAATTGCATCCCAGCGAAGTATCTTTAGCTAATAGATATAACTTTTTGAATAATAAAAAAAACATATTAGTAATTCGGGATTCAAAAATTTTATTGTATGATTTATTTGCAAAATGTGAATATCAAGTTGGAGTAAGTTCTACTGCTCTAATTGAAGGTTTGGGATTTGGGCTTAAAACTATTATTGTTAAACTTCCGGGATGGAAATATTTTGAGGATTTGAATTCTGAATTTATTGAATTTGTAGATAGTGATAAAGAAATCGTTGAATTTATTACAAAAACTCAAGATAAAAAATTAAGTTTCAGAAATGATTATTATTGGAAAAAAAATTCTTTGGATAATATTTTATCAAGTCTGAAAGATATTGCTAACTAATAAATATTACATAATTAGTAATAATGAAATCAAAATAATTAACATGACTAATCAATCTTTAAATGTTACATTAAAATGTCTTGATAAAGATGGGAAATATCATATTAAGATAATGAATGAGAAAGGTTGTTTAATAAACAAAACAATTGTCTCTGGCGAAAAATTTCAGAATAAAGGAATTAAAATAAACTTGAAAGGGAAATATATAATTGCAAGAATTGAAAATTAAAAGTTTTATCTTCAAAATTTAAAAAATATAATATAAACATAGAGAGATATAAGATATGATAGGTAACAGTTTTTCCAAAATTTTAATTTTAGCACCCCATACCGATGACGGAGAATTTGGTTGTGGAGGGAGTATAGCAAGATTTGTTGAAGCGGGAAAGGAAGTTTATTATATTGCATTTTCTGGAGCAGAAAAATCTGTTCCTGAAGGTATGCCAAAGGATATTTTACGAAAAGAAGTAATAAAAGCAACTTCAATACTTGGTATTAAAGAAAATAATCTTACTGTATTAAAATATCCTGTAAGAGAATTTCCGAAATATAGACAGGATATTTTAGAAGATATGATAAGATTTGAGAGGGAAATAAAACCGGATTTGATATTTCTCCCTTCAACAACTGATACACACCAGGACCATCAGGTTATTTCAAACGAGGGTTTCAGAGCTTTTAAGAAATCAACAATGCTGGGTTATGAAATACCCTGGAATAACTTATCATTTGTAACAAATGCGTTTATTAATTTTGGTATTAAACATCTTGATAAAAAGATAAATGCTTTGAAATGTTATATCTCACAACTTGGCAGAAACTATGTTAATGAACAATATATACGCAGTTTGGCAATTACAAGGGGGGCTCAAATTGGAACAAAATATGCAGAGACATTTGAGGTAATAAGATGGATATTATAAAAAAGAAAGGAGGAACTGGTTCATGCTAGTAGCAGCTCATCAACCATTATTTATACCATGGATAGGATATTTTGACAAAATTAATAAGGTAGATATATTTGTAATTGTAGATAATGTCGAATTTACCACCTCCGGATGGATTAGGCGAAACACATTAAAAAATTCTCAAGGCCCCACTAGTTTGTTTGTCCCTGTAATAAAAAAAAAGTCAAATAAATTAATAAAAGATGTTAAAATAGATAATGTCGGAAATTATCGATGGAAGCAAAAACATTTTGATACTTATAAATCGAACTATTCGAAATCACCATATTTCAAAGAAATTATGCCACAATTATTGCAAATTTACGAAAAAAAGTTTGACTTTTTAAGTGAATTCAATATTGAATTAATAAAATATATCTGTTTGTATTTAAGAATAAAGACAAAGATTGTAATAGGTTCGGATATTAATGTTTGTGGACATAAGACGGATTTGATAGTTGATATATGTCAGAAAACAGGTGCCGATTCTTTTATGCTTGGTGTTGGTGGGAGTCTCGTCTATGCGAATAGAGATTATATAGAATCGAAAGGAATTAGAATTATTGAACAAAACTTTAAACATCCAGTTTATTCACAAAGATTTGGTAAGTTTGTTCCAAATATGTCAATTTTAGATCTACTTTTTAACTGTGGACCTGATAGCAGGAAAATTTTGTCAGGTGAAAAATGAATAAAAGGATATTAGTGATTTCAACTTTCTTTGAAAAAAAATATCAATACCAAGAAGTTCAAATAGCTGACACCTTACACAGGATGGGGTTTGATACAACTGTCATAACCTCAAACAGAAGTCCATTTGGTAAAAAAAAGAGGGTCGAAAATACAGAGAAGCCGTACAAAATCATTAGACTTAAAAAATTAATAAGAATCACGAATACACTATGTCCTGTTGGAAATTTTAAAGAAATGCTAAAGGGCATAAATCCAGATATTGTGTTTTTAATTCACCCAGGGCATGGTATTCCATATTTTATGATGAAATATTTGCCTGTTCAAAGCAAGGTTATATCTATTTTTGGTGATCTTTGGGATAATTTTAGTTTAGGATTGCAAAATAGAATCGTAAAAAAACTTATAAAAAATAGATGGTATAGAAAAGTCTTTAATAAATCTGATTTTATTGTTGCTAATACAAATGAAACATTTGATATTTTTAAATCATATAAGTTTTATAAAAATAATATTGAAAATAAATTATTAAGGAGTAGTCTTGGGTATGATTCCAACTTATTCTTTTTCAATTCTGCGTTGAGAAATAAATATAGGGTAAAATATAATATATCATCTGAAAATTTAGTTTTAATTACAATTACAAGAATTGTGAGTTACAAACCTATTCTGGAATGGATTAAACCGATAATGAAAGCTATGAAAGAGAATAAAAATTTAATCTATACAATAGCTGGATTTTCGGATTCTGATTATTCCAGTATGGTAAAGGATAATATACTATCTTCTTATGTCGCAGATCAATTTATTCTCATTGATTTAGTGGAATCTCTTGAAATGAATGCTCTATTTAATTATGCTGATTTTGGTGTTTGGTTTGGTGCCACAATTTCAATTCAGCAAAGTATGGGAACAGGTCTACCAACTATAATTCCTAAAAATAGAACACTTGATCATTTAGTAACAAAAGATAAAAATGGTATGTTTTTTACATCTGAAACCGATCTCTGTAACAAACTTGTTAACTTAAAGAAAATAGAAAATAGAAAACAGATATATAAATATAACCAAAAATTTTCTTATCAGACAATTATAAAAAAAATGTTATTAAAACTAAACGATATTTAACTAATCCTAAACCAGTTGCATAATATCCTATTTATCTGACGGGGATAAAAAATATCCTAAAGAGAAAATTTTCATATCAGGTTTTCGCACAAATATAGAGTTTAACAATTTCAAAGAAATAAAAGTATTTCGAAATGTAAATATAAAGAGTAAAAAATTTTTAACCATTGATAAAGGCCAAAGAAATGAAATGAAATTTTTGGTTGATTCAATTAAAAATGGTAAGTCTCCAATATCTTTTGAATCATTAATACTTACATCATTGACTACAATTTGTGCTATTGAAAGTATAAAGTATCAAAAGTCATTTCCAATTTCATTGGAAAATTTCAATAAGTAAAAGGTTTTGAATAAATGGATGAGTTTTGGGAAAAAATCAATAATAGTATAAATGAATTAAAGCATTGGCTTGAGAAAAACAATTACAAAGGTTATGAACCTTTTGATGGTTTGTCTTCTTATCTGCGACTATTAACCTTCCATAATTGGTTTGCTGAAAGAATATTACAGCAATTAGTATTAAGATGCCCTTTTCACATTCGTCCGTTAATAGGTGTTAAAACGAAGCACTCTACTAAAGGTATGGGGTATTTCGCAAAAGGATTTATAAAATTATGGAAAACAACCCAAAATGAAATTTATAAAAAGAAGGCTAAATATTGTCTTGATTGGTTAATTGCTAACCAAACAAATGGTTATTCGGGTTTTTGTTGGGGCAATCATTTTGATTATGCTTCAAGAGGTTTTCAATTACCAAAATCTGTCCCAACACAGGTTTGGGTTGGTCTAATTGGGCAAGCATTCCTTGATGGTTATGAAGCATTTGGAGAAAAGAAATATTTTGAAATTGCAAGAAGTGCTTGTGATTTTATTCTGAATGATTTGCCGAGAACTGAATTCGATTATTCTTTTTGTATTAGTTATGTTCCATTTAAAAAGTTATTGATACATAATGCTAATATGATTGGAGCAGCTCTATTAGCAAGAATATATTCTATAACTAAGGATTCTAATTTATATGAAGTTTCAAAAAAAGCAATAAAATTTTCGTGTAAATCGCAACTACAGAATGGTGCCTGGTATTATGGAGAAGAAAGTAAATTTCATTGGATCGACAACTGGCATACTGCTTACAATCTTGATAGCCTTAAATGTTTTATTGAATCTACTGGTGATACAGATTTTGAAAAAAATCTGAAAATTGGATATAATTTTTTTAAAAATAATTTTTTCTATAAGGATGGTAAACCCAAGTATTATTATAATAAATTAAGGTGGGTAGATATTCAATGCGCTTCTCAAGCCATTGATACTTTTTGTTATTTCTCTAAATATGATAAAGAAGCATTATCTTTAGCCAAAAAAATTGCTCAATGGACAATTGATAATATTCAAGATAAAAAAGGATATTTTTATTATAGAGATTTAGGATGGAAGAAAGTGAAAATTCCAATGTTGCATTGGGGGCAAGCAACTATGTTTAGCGCACTAGCTCATTTATTATTAAAATTAAAAGGAACTCAAAATGAATATTAGTATTTTCGGTTTAGGTTATGTTGGTTGTGTTAGTTTAGGATGCTTAGCACAAAATGGGCATAATGTTATTGGAGTTGATGTCAATAAAACGAAGATTGAACAAATAAATTCTGGGAAGGCTACAATAATTGAAAAAGATATTAATGAAATAGTTAAAAAGCAATTTAATAAAGGTAATATTCGGGCTACATCTGATTATAATGATGCAGTTCAAAATTCTGAAATATCCATTGTATGCGTTGGAACACCATCTTCAACTAATGGTCATCTTGAACTTAGATTTATTTTCAATGTTGCAAATCAAATTGGAGAAGTGTTAAGAGAGAAAAAGGATTTTCATATAATAGCTATTCGTTCAACAGTTTTACCTGGTACCGCAGATAAATTTGCCCAAAGAATTGAAAAGGTTTCAAACAAGAAAAGGAATATTGATTTTGCTGTTTTATCGAATCCTGAGTTTTTGAGAGAAGGAACAGCAGTATTTGACTACTATAATCCCTCCATTACGCTTATAGGAACTGATAATAGTAAAGCTGCAGAAAAGTTAGCAATGTTATACCATCAGTTACCAGCAGAAATAATTATTACAGAGCTAAAAATTGCGGAAATAATGAAATATGTAAATAATACTTTTCATGCTCTGAAAATTAGTTTTGGAAACGAGATTGGTAATATTTGTAAAGAATTAAGTATAGATTCGCATAAGGTAATGGAAATATTTGTTAAGGATAAACAATTAAATATTTCTTCATATTATTTTAAACCAGGTTTTGCCTATGGTGGGTCATGTTTGCCAAAAGACTTGAGAGCTTTACAAACACTTGCACATGATAACTATTTACAATGTCCAATTATTCAAAGTATTGATAAAACAAATGCACTTCAGATTAAAAAAGCAATTGATTTAATTATTGCTCATAACAAAAAAAATATAGGCTTTTTGGGTTTTAGTTTTAAAGCAGGTACTGATGATTTAAGAAATAGTCCCTCATTAAAAGTTATTGAAACCTTAATAGGCAAAGGATATGAGGTAAAAATTTATGATAAAAATGTACATATTTCAGTATTGACAGGTACAAATAAAAAATATATTGATAGCCATATCCCACATTTATCTAATTTGATTGTAGAAAACATTGATGAGCTAATCAATAATTCTGAAGTTATAGTTGTTACTACAAAAGAAGAGGAATTTTCAGAGAAGTTAATAAATATCCATAATAAACACATTATTGATTTTGTAAGAATAGACGAAAGATTATTGAAAAAGGAGAACTATAGTGGAATTTGCTGGTAAAAAGGTTCTAATGCTCGTTGAAAATAATTCGGTTCCATTTGATAAAAGAGTTTGGCGGGAAGCTAATACTTTATCTGCTAATGGATTTTTAGTTACAATTGTTTGTCCAATAGGAAGAGAACATAAGAAAAAATTCGAATTAAGAGATAATATAAAAATATATAGATATGATGCATATTTTTCGAAAGGTAGTTCTGTCGGGTATGTCTTTGAATATTTTCAAAGCCTTGTAAAAATGTTTTTTATATCTATAAGAATATTTTTAGATGAAGGATTCCAGATTATACATACAGCTAATCCCCCAGATACATTATGGATTATTTGTATGTTTTATAGATTATTTGGTGTCAAATTTATTTTTGATGAACATGACCTAACCCCTGAAGCTTATTTATCGCGTTTCAGATTTGATGAAAGTAAAAAAAAATCTAAAATGTATAAATTACTTTCTTTTTTCCAATTCATATCTTATAAATTATCCAATGCGGTTATTTCCACAAATATATCTTATAAAAAAATTGCTATTACTAGAGGTGCTGAGCCAGACAAGGTATTTATTGTCAGAAATGGACCTGATACAAGGGACTTTCATTATGTCAAACCTGTACCAAAATGGAAAAGTAATTTTTCTTTTTTGGCAGCTTATATTGGTGTAATGGCAGTTCAAGATGGAGTTGATAATATCTTAAAAGCATGTAAATATATTGTTTATGAATTAAATAGGAAAGATATTTATTTTATTTTAATTGGAAAGGGTGATGAATTTGAAAATCTAAGAAAAATGGCAAAAAATTTTAAGATTGAAAAATTTGTTCATTTTACTGGTCGCATACCAGATGAAGATGTTATGGAAATTCTATCCACAGCGGATGTCTGTTTAGCACCTGACCCTTCAAATCCATTAAATGATTATTCAACAATGAATAAAATTATGGAGTATATGATTTGTAAGTCACCAATAGTTTCATTTGATTTAGTTGAATCTCGATATTCAGCACAAGATGCAGCAATATATGTACAAAATAATAATATTGAAGAATTTGCAAAAGGAATTGTTTACCTTCTTTCTAATAAAAACTTATCTAATACAATGGCAAATTTTGGTTATAATAGAGTTATAAATAAACTATCTTGGGAAAATCAAGAAATAAATCTTATAAAAGCATATAAATATCCTTTACAGTAAATTTGAAATATTAATATAAGCCAAATGAAACTCCCACTCCATAAATCCCTCCTTTTTATCCACGATATAATAATAATTATCAGTGGAATAATCGTTTCTTATTATATCTATTTTCATCAAAGATTGATAAATTATAGTGAGATTTCTTTTGGTCATTTATGGGGATATGTTGTATTGTTTTTTATTATTCTAGTATTTTTACAAGGGAATCATCTTTATAAATATCAAGTCATTTTAGACCGTTCACGCCATACCCTTGCTCTGCTCCAATCACTTGTTACAAGCCTGATAATCTTAATATTTATTTCTTTTATTTTTAAGATAACTGAAGTAACTATTAGTAGAGTTCTTTTGGGAATAACATTTACCACCCTGTTTATTTTATTCTTCATAAGCCGAGTTCTTATTGTCCCACAAATTTACTATTGGCTAGTAAGAACTAAAAGAATAAATCGCAATCTACTCATTATAGGTGCCGGTGAATTAAGTGTAAAGAAAGTAAAATATCTAAAAGAAGACAAAATGTCCTATTATAATATTTGCGGGTTTCTTGATGATGATGAAACTAAACAAGGCAAATCTTTTGAAAATATTCCTGTTTTAGGAAAAGTAAAGGATTTGAAAAAAGTTGTTAATACATATAAAATTAAAGAGATACTAATTTCAATAAATAATATAAATTATGAAAAATTGCAGAATCTTATTGAATTATGTAAAGAAACACAAAGGCCAATTCATATCGTTTCAGAATTATATAATATTATTCCTGAAAAGTTAGAAGTGGAGGAAGTTGCTGGTATTTCTGCGTTTAGACTGCAACCATCTATCCAGAAATCTAATTATGAGACTATCAAAAGAATTTTTGATGTTTTAGTTTCTGCTTTTATTATTATACTTTTGTCTCCTATCTGGATTATAATTGCATTTTTAATAAAGATTAATCTTTAGTTTGTTTTAGTTAGTTTTTGCCTGCCCCGCCTGCCCCGCCTGCCTTGTGGAATGATGAAGTCAATATTCCATTGGGTTTACCCTATGAAATCTTATTTTTGTTATTTCATTGGGGTGAAATCCTTTTTTATATTTATCCCGTTAAATCTGTTTTATCTATTTAACTGGGATTTCACTGGGGCTTGCCCTGTGAAATCTTATTTATTTAACTGGGGTTAGTTGCTAACATTTCCATAAGCAACGAACTGTAACGAACAAAAATGAGAAGAAGGAAAAGAAAATAAACATACATATGCAAAATTTTTTAGAAAGAATTAAAAAAGGTGAAAATCGTACACTTGAATTTAAGCGAGATGTGCCGGAATCACTTCATAATATTTTGAAAACAATTGTATCTTTTGCCAATGATGCCGGTGGAGATATTCTTATTGGAATAGATAATAATTCTAATATTATGGGTATAAAAGAGGATACATTATTTCTTGAGGAGAGAATATCAAATTCTGTTCATGATAATATTTATCCCATTCCTTCAATCTACTATAAGGTGATAAATATCGGAGAAAATCAGATATTCAATGTTAAGATATTCCCAGGTGTTCAGAAACCCTATTATCTTAAAAGAGATGGTTTGGAACATGGGGTTTATATCCGCATAGGTTCAACGAATAAGAAAGCTGATGCATCCATAATCAATGAATTGAGAAGACAAAACCTCAATATGACTTATGATGAAGAAATATGTCATCAACAATCTTGTGAATATCTATCAGGGGAACTTTTAAGGATTTTTGCAAATAAATATGGGGATGTAGAGATAACACCCCTTGATATTCTGATAAGAGATAAATATGTGCAAAAGACAAATAGCAACTGCTATCCAACCGTTGGTGCAGTATTGTTATTTTCTGAAACATTACCTTCAGAATTTGAATATGCTTCGATTACTATAAATCGATACTCTGGAACCGATAGAGCAAAACTGGAATCGACAATTCTGATAAAGAAGGGATTATTAAAGATTGTTTCCCTTGTTATTGGTGAATTGAAAAATATTCTTTGGATAAATATAAAGATTGAAAATATTGAGAGAAAGGATCAATTAGAAATACCGGAGCTTTCAATTAGAGAAGCAATTATAAATGCAATTTGCCATAGAGATTATTCTATCGTTGGTTCCTCGACAAAAATCGATGTATTTACTAATAGGTTAGAAATTATCAGCCCCGGCAATTTACCTGTTGGTATTACTCTGGAGGAACTTGGACAGGGTGCTTCTGAGATTCGCAACAAATTAATAGCAAAAGCATTTGGAAGGTTTGGTTATATTGAAAAATTGGGAACCGGGATTTCAAGAATGTTATCGTTGTGCAAAATAGCTGGTGTTCCTCTACCAATTTTTGAAGAACCGGGACGTTATTTCAAAGTAACTTTTTTCAGAAGAAAAGAGATGAATATCGAGTTTGAGAATGATATTATTAAACAGATCAAAAAATCAAAAGAGATGAAAGCAAAAGAACTTTCTAATATTTTGAATGTTCATCCTAATACTATATTAAATTATTTGAGAGTTATGATCGATAATGGGGTTATAGAGAAAATTGGCAAAGGGCCAAATGTGAGATACAAATTGAAATTGTGAGATTTGTGAGATTGTGAGATAAATATGAGATCATAGTTTTTCTTCAACGAACAGAAGAATATTAGCAATGAACCGTAACGAACAAAAATTATAGAAGTTAATAGCAACGAACTGTAATGAACAATGGAAAGAAGATATAAGCAAAGAACAAGTACAAACAATAACGAACAAAAAATTATTAGGGGATATAAGCAACGAACCTGTCTCCTTAACTGGGGTGGAATTATTTTTTTTCTTTTCATTCAATTGGGTTTCGTTGCAAAAAACTCTTGAAGATATAAAATATGAAAATCACTCTCCACAAATCTCTACTATTTATCCACGATATTATAATCATTATCAGTGGAATAATCGTTTCTCATTATATCTATTTTCATCATAGATTGATAAATTATAGTGAGATTTCTTTTGGTCATTTATGGGGATATGTTATATTATTTTTTTCTGTTCTGATATTTTTACAAGGGAATCATCTTTATAAATACCAGATAATTTTAGACCGTTCACGCCATATTGTTGCTCTCCTCAAGTCACTTATTACAAGCCTGATAATCTTAATTTTTATATCTTTTATCTTCAAAATAACAGAAGTTACAATGAGCAGGGTTCTTTTAGGAATAACATTTACCACCCTGTTTATCTTATTCTTCATTAGCCGAGTTCTAATCGTCCCACAAATTTACTATTGGCTGGTAAGAACTAAAAGAATAAATCGTAATCTGCTTATTATAGGTGCCGGTGAATTAAGTATAAAGAAAGTAAAATATCTAAAAGAAGACAAAAGGTCCTATTATAATATTTGCGGGTTTCTTGATGATGATGAAACTAAACAAGGCAAATCTTTTGAAAATATTCCTGTTTTAGGCAAAGTAAAGGATTTGAAAAAAGTTGTTGATACATATAAAATTAAAGAGATACTAATTTCAATAAATAATATAAGTTATGAAAAATTGCAGAATCTTATTGAATTATGTAAAGAAACTTGGAGAACAATTCATATAATTTCAGAGTTGTATAATATTGTTCCAGAGAAGTTAGAAGTTGAGGAGATTGCTGGCATCTCTGCTTTTAAGTTGCAACCATCTATCCAGAAATCTAATTATGAGGCTATCAAAAGGATTTTTGATATTTTAGTTTCTGCTTTTATTATTATAGTTTTGTCTCCTATCTGGATTATAATTGCATTTTTTATAAAAATTACCTCAAAAGGGACAGTTTTTTATAAGGCTAAAGTAATAGGAAAATCTGGAAAAGAATTTATCTGGTATAAATTTCGGACTATGTATGCAAATTGTGATGACAGTATTCATAGAAAACTCGTTGAGGGAATCATAAAAAATGGAAATAGTGGTGAAAAGATACGAGATGATAAAAGAATTACTCCTATAGGGAGAATTTTACGAAAGTTTTCCATTGACGAATTTCCTCAATTATGGAGTGTATTAAAAGGCGATATGAGTTTAGTTGGACCCAGACCTAAGGCTATATATGAATATGAACTTATGCAATATTGGCAAAAAAGAAGGTTTTCAGTAATATCAGGCATGACAGGGATTTGGCAAATAAGAGGAAGGAATGAAGTAAAGTTTAATGACGAAATTGTACTTGATTTGTATTATGTTGAGAACAGATCTTTAAGATTAGATTTAGAGATATTGTTAAGAACTATTCCGACCATAATATTTGGAAAGGGCGGGAGATAGAATCATATACGAAAGGGATATAAATGAAAGTAAATTTTGTTGATTTAAAAATTCAGTATCAATCTATAAGGAAGGAAGTTGATGCTGCGATTCAAGACGTGCTTGATAATACTGCGTTCATTATGGGTGACAGATTAAAAAACTTTGAGAATAATTTTGCTAAAGCACATCAAGCAAAATATTGTTTAGGTACATCTTCTGGAACGGACTCTCTACATTTAGCATTATGGACATTAGGCGTTGGAAGAGGGGATGAAGTGCTCGTTCCAGTTAATACCTTTTTTGCCACTGCAGAGGCAGTTTCTCTAACCGGTGCGAAACCAGTATTTGTTGATAATAATCCAGAAAGTTATAATATTGATGTGAATAAAATTGAGGAAAAACTTACCAGCAAGACCAAGGCGATAATACCTGTGCATTTATATGGACAAAGTGCTGATTTGGATCCGATACTTGAAATTGCACAGCATTACAAGCTGCATGTTGTAGAAGATTGTGCGCAGGCTCATCTTGAAACATATAAAAGTAAACCAGTAGGAACCTTTGGCGATATAGGATGTTTTTCGTTTTATGCTGGCAAGAATCTTGCTGCCTATGGCGAAGGTGGTGCAGTGATTACAAATGATGAAAAATTATTTAATAAGATGGCAAAAATAAGAGATCATGGCTCTTCCAAAAAATATCATCATGAGTTTATTGGACATAACTATAGACTTGAAGCTATTCAAGCGGTAGTTCTTAATGTGAAATTAAAATATCTTGAAAGTTGGAATGAAATGCGGAGACAAAATGCTAGATTATATGAAAGTTATTTGGCGAATTGTGAAGAAGTTAAATTACCAAAGAAAATGAGTTACGCAAAACATGTGTATCATTTGTTTATAATAAGAGCAAAAGATAGGGATGGGTTACAGAAATTTTTAACTGAGAATAATATTTATACCGGATTGCATTACCCAATTCCAATTCATTTACAAAAAGCATATAATTTCTTAGGATATAAGAAGGGCGACTTCCCAATAGCAGAAAAATTTGCGAATGAGATAATTTCCTTGCCAATGTATCCTGAATTAAAAGAAGAAGAGATAAAATATGTATGTGAAAAGATAAAAGAATTTTATTCTAAAGGAGTAAGTTAGTATGATTAATATTGGTATTATCGGTGCTGGATATTGGGGACCAAATTTAATTAGAAATTTTAGCAGTTTGGAAAATTGCAAAGTAAAATATGTAGCAGATTTAAGGGATGGACGACTTGAATTTGTTAAACAGAATTATCCAGAAATAGAAACAACTACCGATTACAATTTAATACTTGAAGATAAGGAGATTTCTGCCGCAGTAATTGCTACACCTGTTACAACTCATTTCAAACTTGGTGTAGAAGCATTAAATGCCAACAAGCATGTATATATAGAAAAACCTTTTACTTCTACTTCAGAAGAGTCCCAAAAATTAGTTAGGCTTGCTAGTGAAAAACATAAGACTTTAATGGTTGGTCATTTGTTTGAATATAATCCAGCTGTAACTACAATTAAGGAACTCATAGATTTGGATAAAATAGGAGAGATATATTATATTGATGCAGCAAGGGTCAATATGGGTCCGCCAGAATCAGAGGTTAATGTAATATGGGATTTGGCTCCGCACGATTTATCAATAATTTTGTATCTACTTGGGGAAACTCCAATAAAAGTTCGTTGTATTGGAAGCAATTTCAGAAAAGACCAATGGAATGATTTAATTCAAGCCTCTTATATAATCCTGGGATTTAAAAATAACAAATTTGCTCAAATTCATAATAGTTGGCTCTCACCAAATAAAACAAGAAGAATGGAGATATTTGGATCTAAAGGTGTAATACTCTATGATGAAATGAGAGAGAATAAGATAACTATTTTTGATGAAGGTATCGACCTGCGTAAAAGTGGTGGTGCTAAAACATCTATAAATCTTACTTATGGAATAGGTAAGATTGAATATCCAGAAATACCTGCAGGAGAACCTCTAAAAATTGAATGTGAACATTTTATAAATTGTATTGAAACTGGGAAAAGTCCAAGAAGTGATGGTATAGATGGAATGAATGTAGTAAAAATTATTGAAAAAGCAAATTTATCTATTACCAATAACGGAGCAACTTTGGAGTTTTAAATATGAGTACAAAAAATTATTTCGTTCATGAAAAAGGTTGGTGTGAATCTAATAATATTGGTAAAAATACCCGAATTTGGGCATTTACTCATATTATGGAGGGAGCTCAAATTGGCGTAAATTGTAATATTGGTGAACACTGTTTCATTGAAAATGATGTTATTATTGGAAATGATGTAACAATTAAAAATGGAATATCAATATGGGATGGTGTAAGGATTGAAGACAAAGTCTTTCTTGGTCCCCATATGGTTTTTACCAATGATCTGTTGCCCAGATCAAAAGTATATCATTATGAAGTTATTCGAACATTTATAAAATATGGTGCTTCTATCGGAGCTAATGCTACTATCATTTGTGGTATTACAATTAGGAAATTTGCTATGATCGGTGCAGGTTCTGTTGTCACAAAAGATGTCCCCGATTATGCATTAATTTTTGGAACCCCTGCCAAAATTAAAGGGTATGTTTGTGAATGCGGGAAGAGATTAGAATTTCAAAATAATATTGCTAAGTGTGTTTGTGGATTAAAATTTGAATTAAAAAATAATATTTGTAAGAAAATTGAGGATGTATTATGAAAGTTTTAGTCACAGGAGGGGCAGGTTTTATTGGTTCTCATACAGCAGACCGATTGCTAAAAATGGGTCATCAAGTCAAAATCGTTGACTGCTTAAAAAAACCCGTTCATTTAAAAGGATTTCCTGATTATCTTGATAAATCAAAAGTAGAATTTATCTATGGAGATGTACGAGATAAAGCTGTAATGACTTATGCTTTGAACGGTGTTGATATTGTATTTCATATTGCAGCATACCAGGATTATTTACCAGATTACTCAACATTCAGTCATGTTAATACCTATAGCACATCTCTGTTATATGAAATTATTGAAGAAAAAAAATTACCTATTCAAAAAGTTATTGTTGCATCTTCACAAGCAGTTATGGGAGAGGGTAAATATCATTGTGAAAAGCATGGATCTTTTTATCCAAACCTACGCTCTGAATCACAACTTAAAGAAGGATTATGGGATCATTATTGTCCAATATGTAATAAAAAATTGGTCTATGACTTATCAGACGAAAATGTGGTTAATCCACAGAATCCCTATAGTATGTCAAAATATACTCAAGAAATGCTAGCTATTAATTTAGGAAAGAGAATAGGAATTCCTTCTGTTGCTTTAAGATATTCTATTGTGCAAGGTTCTCGACAAAGTTTTTATAATGCATATTCAGGTGTTTGTAGAATATTTTCCTTAAGTATGTTTTTTAATAAACAACCTACAATTTATGAAGATGGTAATTCCATCAGGGATTATGTAAATATTCATGATGTTGTAGATGCTAACATTTTGGTTATGGAATCTGATAAGGCTAATTATGAAGTATTTAATGTAGGTGGCGGAAAGCCATATACGGTTCTTGAATTCTCAAAGATTGTTGCTAAAGTATTTGGTAAATCCATAACCGCAAAGATTCCTGGAGAATATCGTTTTGGTGATACAAGACATATTATTTCAGATATATCAAAATTAAAATCACTTGGTTGGGAACCAAAGAGAAGTATATATGATAGTGTTAGAGAATATAAAAAATATTTGGAACAACAAACAAATATAGATGATATTTTAGATTATGCAGAAAAACAAATGAAATCTTTAGGAGTAGTGAGGAGTGTTAAATGATAATTACAAAAACACCTCTTCGTATTAGTTTTGTTGGTGGTGGTTCAGATTTAAAAGATTTTTATCACCAAACTGATGGAAAAGTAATCTCTGCTACAATAGATAAATTTGTCTATGTTATTGTAAAAGAAAGATTTGATGATAAAATAATCATAGATTATACTAAAAGAGAAGTTGTAGATTCTATTGATGAAATAAAACATGAACTTGTTAGAGAGGCTATGCGAAAAACAGGAGTTAAAAATGGGATTGAAATTATTACACCAGCAGATATTCCCTCAGAAGGTTCAGGTTTGGGTTCATCAAGTACCGTTACAGTTGGGTTGTTACATGCCTTTTATACTTATAAAGGTAAGAGTGTAACCAAAGAACAACTTGCAAAAGAAGCATGTGAAATTGAAATTGATATTCTGAAAAAACCTATTGGTAAACAGGACCAATATGCTGCCTCTTATGGGGGTGTGAATAAGATTACATTTAAAAATAATGAATCTGTATTAGTTGAAAAGATAGAAGTAAATGATGATGAATATAGAAAATTTGGCTCCAATATACTTTTATTTTATACTAATAAAACTAGGAGATCCTCAGAAATACTTTCTGAACAGAAGAAGAATACTCAAGAGAAGTTTGAAGTTCTAAAAAAAATGGTAGATTTAGTAGAACCATTTGAGAAGAATTTAATTAAAAAGAATTATGATGAGTTGGGCAAGCTTTTACATAAAAATTGGTTATATAAAAAAACTTTGGCTTCAAAAATTACAAATGGCGACATAGATAATATGTACCAGACTGCACTAAATGCTGGTG
>CAYNOU010000014.1:0-14415 GCA_964398885.1 uncultured Candidatus Cloacimonadota bacterium
TAGGTAGGGTATACCTTGAGACAGGACGTTATGGAAGTAGCGTCCTTTTTTGTTTGGTAAAATGACGCTACCTAAAAGGCTACGTAATATTTTATAAGAGATTATGAAAGTTAAAGAATACCAATATCTTTATCAAAAAATATTTAAATTATCTCCTACCCCTATGAGAAATATATTTGTAATTGGAAAAAATAAATTCACTTGACTATCTCACCTCTCTCTTTTGGTTCTTCCCCGTGTAGAGAGGCAGTGCTGTTTATTTTACTTGCCATTGTTGAGGGGAATACTTCTTGCATATCCGAGTGAGAGGGAAAAGTTGACAAGGATAAATAAAATGAAAGGAGAATAGAAAAATGAAAACGCAAGAAATAGCAACTCTAGATGAAATTATGGCTTCAGAAGACGAGATCCGCATGATGCTGAACAACGAGGACCCTCTTGAAGGAATCTACAGTATTTATGGAGATATAGCTTCCGGTATTCCTGGTAACTCTTATTGAAGGAGCCTATAGTTGTATATATACCAAAGTATGTATGTAAATTAGGGCATAGGGGGTTTTGAGTTAAAATAACAGATTTTTTCTCAACCCCCAAGTCCTTCATAAAAGGAGAGTGGCATGTCTGAATTATATCGAGAATTTCAAAAATGGAGAGATAGGGTATTAGAAAAAGTTAAGGAGCACCCTTTAGAGATGATAACGTGGGAAGTAACTAAAAACTGTAATCTTAATTGTGAACATTGCGGATCGCCTAGAGAAACATGGAACCCCGATAACGAACTCAGCACAGAGGAAGTAATCTCTGTATGTGAAACAATTGCAAAAAGTTTTGATATTTCAAAACTAAAATATATTAATTTTACTGGTGGAGAACCACTAGTTCGTAAGGATATACTAGAAATACTTGAAGTGGTGAAAGATTTAGGTTATAAGACTATAACTGTTACTACCAATGGTATAAGAATAGCCGAGTCTCCTAATCTCCTAAAAGACCTTCTCAAAAGGAACGTACGGGGAATTGGAATAGATATTGACGGTGTAAGGGAAACTCATGATCGGTTTAGAAGAGTGAAGGGTGCATTTGATAAAGCGATGAAGTGCGCAACTCTCATTACAAGCAAGGAGATTAGGAAAAAGGTGGTTCTAACTATTAATACAGTTGTTTCTCAAAGAAATATCGGTCAACTGAAGGAAATTTGGGGCATTGTGCAAAAGATTAACCCACATCGCTGGAGATTGATACCAGTCTGTCCGATAGGACGAAGTCTCTTTGCTTCGTTTCTACTACAACCAGAACAATATATTTATCTCTACACTTTTATTAGGAATTTAAGAGCCTCGCAAAAAATAATAGAAGTGGAGTTAGGATGTGGAGATTGGTTAGGGATGAAGTGGGAAGGACAGCTACGTTCATATATTTGGCATTGTGTAGCAGGAATAAATACAATGGGCATTTATTATGATGGTGGTATAGGTGGCTGTACAAACATACCAACTAAATACATAGTAGGAAATGTAAAAACTGATAACATCACTGAGGTTTGGAATAACAGATACGAAAAATTTAGAAACTTTGATTGGAAGAAAACAGGTCAGTGCAAGAATTGCGACCAATGGGAATTTTGCAATGGAGGACCTATGCATAGAAGGACAAGGGAAGGAGCATTGAATTACTGTGTCTATAAAGAAGTGATCGCCTATAAGTCAATCTTGGAGGAGGAAAGATTAGATTATTAAAGTTAGACACATTTTCTGATGACCCACGGATAAAGAGTGTAATTCGTGTCTATTTTTCGTTTCTGTTTTTAAGAAGCTTTTCCACAGGCATGATTGCACCTATTGTTATCCTTTTCTTTCTAGATAGGAATCTTGATATTTTCCAAGTGTCAATAATACAATTGATATATATGGTTTCAATATTCTTAGGAGAAATTCCAACTGGGGCTTTCGCTGATACTTTGGGCAGAAAATTTTCCATAACTATAAGCCTTTGGTGTTCTTTCATTTATTTCCTTATTCACATTCCTGCAATAGATCCTAATTTCTTCTTTCCTGCTGAAATTATTGGAGGATTAGCATTCGTCTTTCTTTCAGGTGCCTTGTCAGCTTGGATAGTGGATAATCTAAAATACTATGGTTTCCAGGGAAATCTGGAAGAAGTATTTTCAAGAGCAAATATCCTTAGCATGATTGCTAGATTGATGGGTGGCTTTGCAGGGGCTTACATAGGGAGTCGTAGTCTTATCTATCCTTGGCTGGGAGGGACCATTGGTATTCTCTTAACAATTATATTAGTTGTACCACGAATGAAGGAACCATATTTTACTAAAAAGAAACTTGGAGTTAGAGAAGGTATAGAGAGTATTTCTAGAATATGTAAGGTTAGTATTAATTATGGAATCAAGCATAGAACGGTTTTTCTTCTTTTCATAACTTCTTTATTATTTTCTTTTTTTTGCATAGGACCTAATATGTATTGGCAACCTAAGTTTTTAGATTTATTAGGAGGAGAGAAAATTTGGGCTATGGGTTATATCAATATAATTATGTCTTTCGCTATTATAGGAGGTACTCATCTATCATTGTATCTGTTGCAAAAAATGAAGAGTCGTACGGCAGTTTTGATCCTTACTGCTTTCCTTGCTGGTTTTGGAATCATATTGGCGGCTATTATTTCCAATTTTTTTCTTGCCTTCTTTTTCTTCTTGTTTTATGAGGTTGGGCTAGGTATAAGGAGCCCAATTTATCAGAGTTTTCTTAATGAAAATATACCCAGCAAAGAAAGAGCTACTATTCTTTCCTTTGGTTCCGTTCTAAATTCTGCAGGGGCAGCTTTTGGTCTTCTCGTCCTTGGTTTGGTAGCTAAGCACTTATCAATTTCGTGGTCTTGGTTTATTGCTGCCTTAATTCTTCTATCCTCGGTTATACCTCTCACTCTACTTCATAAGGAAGAAGTAAGAGATTCTAGTGATTCAAAGAATCTATGAGACATATGTAGAATATTTATCCCAAATTATGCACTAATTTCTCCGAATCTTTATTCTATTAGAAATTTTCTATATTTTATTTCGCTTAAAAACGATCAGTGCTTTCTTACAACTTTTGGACACATAATGAGTTTCAGAATTTAATAAATAATTTGCGCCTATTTTTAATTACGAGGACTTGCAAAGATATTAGCTATACGATTATGAAATCTGATGATTTGGGTAAAATGATGAGGAGGTTTCCCTTATGACACAACAGATTGAATATTTTATTGAAAAGGTGAAGAAAGAGAAAGGTATAGTAGGCGTTATTTTACATGAAGAGAAAACATCTAAGATAAGCAGAAAATGTGATGATCGAATTGTAGAAATTTTTGTGGATACCAAGTATTATAAAATTTGGGGAAAGAATAATTTTGTCAGCTTTATTCATACTCTAAGTGACCGTTTTAACATTATAGTAAGAGTTTTTGATTTTAGGCAAGAAAATTATAAAAGATGGAAGCCAGATACTGTATGGGAAAGAACGAGAGGTTTTATAATATACCAGATAGGAGAGAATCTGACAAAACTTATCAGTGAAAGAAAAATAAATACGGAAAAAGAAATAAAGCAGATATTAACACATGTCCTTTATGATATTGATTGGTACATAGCACTCTCAAAAATATGGATTGAAAGAGGAGATTTGTATTCATCCTATTACATGACTAATATTGCGATAGAGAATCTTATTAAAGGACTTTTTCTCCTTAACAAAAGGTTATACCCCCCAAGAAGATATTGGATGCATTTTATTGGAGAGCTTCCTTGGATTCCTCTCAATTTTACGGACAAACTCAATCATATCCTGAATATTCAGAGTATAGATAGGGAAGCTATACTTAGTCGTGGTAGGATTATATATGAGTTATATCAACAGTATATAGAAAAAATTTTGCAAAATTTACATAAGTATGCACGACCCCTTAAATTTTTTAACCTTTTTTGGCTATACTTATTTTTATTTATTTATTTCCAAAAAGAGGTACAAATTACAACGATAAAGAAAATTGGTAAAGAGCATTATTTAACTTCAATGCCCCTTTTCTTGTTGATAAAGAGAGAAAGAAAACAGGATGGCATTTACGTCTCAATAGATAAAGAAAAAATGGAGAGGATAGCGATAAAAGGAGATTCTTGTATACCAAAGTCTGTTGAGCAGGAATTAGTTCATATATGGAAGAAATTAATGTATAAAGAAGTGGTAGCAGAATTAAAAGAATATTTTCAAGACATCTCAAGTGTCTCATCTCTTCCGCTAATATAAGAGTATTAATTGAGGTATATATGAGTAGACCAAGACCTAATATATGTAAGAAGAATTTGATAAGAGAATACAAAAATCTTGCGTATAGAATTGCTGACCAAGTAAAGTTATGTCCGGATGTAGAAGGTATATGTGTAAGTGGTGGGGTGAGCAGAGGATTTGCGGACAGATACTCTGACATAGAGTTCTTGATTTATCTTAATCACGAAGGATATAAAAAATGGAGAGAGAAGGAGTATGTGCCTCCTATTCCGCAAATGGGGAGTAAATATGGTGGAAAAGTTATCGATGTTCAGTGGCTTGATCTTAAAGAAGAAAAGAAAAGAAAATGGACAGAGGTTGAGAAGTGGGATCGTTCCTACTGCTTAATTTTGTATGATAAAAAGAGGACTATTGCTAAACTTCTTGTCTCAAAGCTTCACTGTTCAAAGGAGAGCCGTGATTTGCTAATCTTTAATAGCTTAAGTGAAATGAAATACAATTTAAAATTATCTCATGATATGATTCATAGAAAGTGTTTTGAAATATCTCAACTTATAATGAATAAAATCTTATCTGACATTATTAAAATTACATTCTTTATTAATAATGAATATCTTCCTCATGAAAAATGGAGATTACATTTACTCAATTCATTACCTTGGAAGCCTTCATGTTTCAAAAAAAGCGTGATTGTGAATAGTCTAAGCACAAAAATGAAACTCCAACAGAGTCAAGCAAGACATTACCTCCTGAAAACAAGTTATAAAGAATGTTTGAAGAAGTTTCTATTCTTAATAGATGGGCAGAATAATTAATGACGATCTTTCTCAGTTTTTCAGACTTCCCTTCAATTAAGCTCTTAATTCCAAAAGGATGGCGACTTTATCATCTTATGACTAGTCTAGGGTATAGAGAGTCATTATATTTTGCAATAGTAGAAAACCGAATAGTCCCAGATACTTATACTATTATGGGGGGTGATAAAATAGAAGTGCATCTCGTTAAGTTGCCAATTTCATATAATGAAACACTTAACCTTCTTAGCAACAATGTTTATAAGAACGAAAGGCAAATTAAACTTTCTTTTGAAATTGAAGAATATGGGATGTGCGATAGATGTGGCTCTATTCCAGTAATTAACAAAAGATTCTTAGGATCTGGTTTAGATTCAAATCACTACAGCCTATGCGGGGAATGTTTTTCTACTGAAATAGAAGAAAGGGTGATGAGAACTATTTTATGGTACCGACTTGTGAAAAAAGGAGATCGTATATTTATTCCTCTCTCTGGTGAAAAAGATAGCGCAACAGTAGTATATTTTCTATCTAAATTCAAGGAAAAAGTAAAAGATTCCGAACTTTTAGCCTATACAGTAGATGAAGGTGTAGGGACTTATAGTCAAGTACGAATAGAAAAAGCAAAATCTCTGTGCAGCTTTTTGGGTGTACATCATCGAATTGATTCCTTTAAAGAAAGATATGGTTATACTTTATTAGAAATGATTGAATTAATTTTGGAAAGAGGCATCTCCTTACAACATCATCCATGTTATATATGTAATGTGCTAAAAAACAAGATATTTCAAGAAGCTTTTCGGAAGTATAATTGTACGAAAGTAGCCGGAAGTAATAATCTTACGGATCAGGCTGAGAGGGTACTTATTGCCTTACTCTATGGAATGTTTGATTTCACTTGTAGTGTAGGTACTAAAATATATGATCCAAGTTTTCAAGCAACGGGCATTTCAGTATTATCTGAGATAGAAGAAAAAGAAATAGCGCTTTATTCTTACTTAAATGAAATACCTCACCATAGACATGAGGATTGCGCATGTAACATACCTCGGATGAAAGAGGCGGAGAGACTTCAAAACAATTGTTGGCACTACAAGGCTTTAGGGAGAACAATTAGAGACTCTCTATCTGAATTAGAACAAGGCAGTCCTGGTACAATACTTTGGTTGATTTGGAATTATAAGAAATACTATTCGGATATTCTACAAAAGAAGGTTCCTTCACCTATCTCAAGACAGTGTACCAAGTGTGGTAGGCAGTTCATTAGCAGGAGAAATAATAAATCAATGTGCGATGCCTGTTATATATTAGAACATTATAAATTGGGTTAATGATGGACAACACTAAGATATTATGTCATCCGGGGTTGAGATGGTGGAAATTAGACAGAAAGCACTATCTGTTATTTATTCCTGAAAAGATAGAAATGAGGAAAGTAAATCGGTTAACTCTTGAACTCATATTCCTTTGCAATGGGACAAGAAATACCTATCAGATAGTAGAAATAATTCAGTCTCTTAAAACGACAAAGGGATTAGGGGCAGATAAGATAAAAACTTATGTGAATAAGAAAATAGAATCATTCCTTGATGATGGAATTGCTTGTCAGGTATGATAATAAGATTTTAAGTTAAAAAATGCCTTATATAAATCACACTCTCCATATTCTGAAAAACGGATTAAAGGTGATATTAATGAGAATACCTACATTATCGTCTGTTACTCTTGCAATAGCTATCCGTTCAGGTCCTCATTTTGAATGCAAGGAAGTTAATGGAGTTTCTCACTTTTTAGAACACATTATATTCAGGGGTAGTAAAAAGAGAAAAAGCAAAGCAATGTTATATGAACCAATAGAATCCTGTGGGGCAAGAATGGGAGGATCGACTAAACGTGAATGTACAATATTCTATGTTCAAGGAATAGATAGTTTTCTTCAGACATTTATGGATGTTTTATTCGATGCAATTTTCAATCCTTTATTCTTGGATATTGATACTGAGAAAAAGGTGATTTTGAAAGAGATGGATACATATTCTGGTGTTCCAATGCGGCTTGGCTTTCAAAAACTTTGTTCTTTTTTTTATCCCAATCATCCTTTTAGTCTACCGGTATTGGGCACAAAAGAATCTGTTTACAGAATGCATAGTTCTACTCTTATGTCCTGGCATAGAAAATTTTATCGTAATCTATCCAGCATTGCTATTGCTATAAGCGGAAATTTTAGCACTAAAAGCGTATTAAGCTGGATAAAAGCTAATACACCTCCAGAAGAAATCAGAAGTTTTTTTAGTGTGCAAAAAACCCTTCCTAAATCCAGAAATGGACCTATGATTATAACTCAGTCTTGTGACAAGACTGTAGCAACCCTCTGTCTTGGTTTTTTAGAACCTGTTTTGGAAGATTCTAAAATTGAAATTTTTGAACTTATAAATGTACTCCTTGGTGGATATACTAATTCGCGCATTTGTAGAAAATTGCGTGCAAATGGACTTGCTTATAGGGTCTTTTCAAAAGAAGCCACTTTCCATGGCTGGGGGCTCTTAACAATAATTGTTGAAACATCTATTGAACAAGTCATCTCAGTTACCAACCTAATCGTGACTCAACTGAACGATCTGAAGAATAACACTCTTTCAGATAAGGAATTGCAGTTAGTTAAAAATGTTTTTGAGGGTCAAATCAAATTGCAACTCAACGATTATTTTCAGTCTGCAATCTGGGGAGCAGAGGAGGCACTCAAAAGAGGTACCTACAGATTGCCAAATCTTATTGTAGATAAAGTTCATAGGATTACTGCCCAAGATATACAAAAATTAGCTAAAGATCTGTTTGTGCCGACAAATGCATGTTATGTTATTGTTGAGCCTATGAGTACTTTCTCACAAGAGGATATACTAAAAATTTTAGATTATTTATCATAAGTTATATTTTGCGATAATTATAAAGGATATAAAAATTTTTAATCCAATGTATTGAACATAATTAAGATATATTAATAATGAAAGTTCTAGTTATTGGTGGCACTATGTTTATTGGACGCTATATCGTTAATGAACTTCTCACAAGAGGACATGAAGTTATTGTTTATCATAGAGGTCGTCATGAGTGTAAATTTCCCGTGAATGTGAAACACATTCACGGAGACAGAAGAGACTACACTCATTTCAAAGAGGATATGGCAAAGATCTTACCTGAAGGGGTTGTAGATGTAATCCCTCTTTATCCCAGTGATTCAAAAACATTGGTTGAATGTTTCAGTGGACGAATTTGTTCTTTGGTTCATATAAGTACTTGTAGTGTTTACAATACAAAGGCAGTTATTCCGTTTTCAGAGGGAGAACAACATCTTGTAGATGATATTCACTACACATACGCTTATAGTAAAAGACTTTGTGAGAAAATTATCCTTGAAATACAGAAAAAAGTTGAGCTTCCCTGCACCATTCTACGCTTGCCAGCGGTATATGGTCCTTATGATTATCTCTCCAGAGAGTGGTTTATCGTTAAAAGAATTCTTGATAGACGAAAACAAATTATCATTCCTGATGGTGGTTTCACTTTAATTCATCAATGTTACGTGGAGGATGCTGCGAAAGCTGTTGCAATGGCGCTAGAGAATCCCCCCTTGTCTAAAGTTCGTATTTATAATGTAGGACATGAACATATTCTCAGTTTGAAACAAATTACACACTTAATTTCTACAATTTTTAATTATGAATGGGAGGAAGTAGATATTCCTGCAGAATTGCTTCCCTATCGACATCCATATGCATTCCTAAGACATTTATTTTGTGATATAAATAAGATTAAACAAGAGTTAGGCTTCAAAGAAACAATATCTATAGAGCAGGGAATGAGAAATACTGTTGCTTGGTTATGCAAAAACCCACAAACACAAAAATATAATACTAACTCCACACTTTTTGATTATGATCTGGAAGACAAGATAGTGTTAAAATATAAAAAATTTAGGCAATTAATAAAAAAAAACGGGCCAAACTAAATTTTAATCAAAGAATGATAGAGTATTTAGTGAGAAATATGTGTAAAAAGACAGTATTTCATACTCTTATTTGTGGAATTTTAGGTTTATTCTTACTTCACACCCAACTTGGGGCGAAAGAATTCATTGCTTATAAAGTTACAAAACCACTTACAATAGACGGCAGATTGAATGATGCATGCTGGGATAATCTTTCTCCCGCTACTAACTTTATCCAAAAAGAGCCTTACAGAGGAGACCCTGCTACTCAACAAACAGAGGTTTACATAGTATACGATATAAAGAAAATCTATTTTGGATTTAGATGCTATGATTCACAACCTGATAAAATAGTGACGACTCTGACTAAACGAGATGCTTCACTATGGAACGACGATGCTATTGAGATATTTATAGATACCTTTCATGACAAAAGATCCTGTTACTACTTTATGACCAATTTACGCTGTGCAAAGTTGGATGGACGAATTAGTGATGAAGGAAGGGTTATTGATGATACATGGGATGCTCACTGGGAAACCGCATCTTCTATAACTTCTGACGGTTGGGAATGCGAAATAGCAATACCTTTCTCAGAAATCAGATATAAATATGATGAAAATCCTGTCTGGGGAATTAACTTTTACAGAACACTGAAATCTAATAGAGAAGACTCTTATTGGGTCAATACAGGTGAGAATATTTTTGCAGTTTCTCAGTTTGGCTATCTTACAGGGCTTAAACTTCCTAAAGAAAGAAAGCCATTTGAATTTACCCCTTATATAACAGAACGATGTGAGGAATACGCTGAAGACCCTAATTTAGAATGTAAAACCAGAATAGGTATTGATATAGAAAAACCCTTAACTTCTAACCTTACTGCTAATATCACACTATATCCGGACTTTGCACATATTGAGGCAGACCAGGATCAATTTAACTTATCCTATAAAAAAGGCGAAGAGTTATACTTAAAGGAGAAACGTCCCTTCTTCCTTGAAGGATTTGAACTGCTTAAAACTCCATTCAATTTATTTTATACACGTAGGATGAATGAGATAATGTATGGAGGAAAAATTATAGGGAAGATTTGGCATACTAATATGACATTAATGAATGTCCAGACTGATAACCCAGATGAAAATTTTTCCGTTTTACGAATGCAAAGAGATGTTTTGAGGGCTGGAACAATTGGTATTTTAGCCACTGACAATGAGTATTCTAATGGATACAGCCGCTCTTTCGGAATAGATGCGAGTATACCTATTACTAAAGAAACCAGAGTAAATACACAGATATGTAAAAGTGCAAATCCACAAATTAGAAATAAGGACTGGGCGGGAATATTGGAAATACGACACATAGCTCATACATTTTCATTCGGTGGAAAATATGAGGACATTGGAGCTAACTTTAATGTTAGACAAGGACTCATCCCTTATTACAGTAGAGGTAAAAGGGGAGGTAAAGTATGGGGTGAGTTAACCTATCCTCGAAATAGATATGGTCTACAGTGTATTAAGACACGAATAGACTACTCACGGAAAGAAAATCATGAAGGAGTGTTAACAAACGAAAGCATAAATCCATTGGTTCAGATTCTTTGGAAAAACAATCTATATTTTTGGATCTGTGGGAGTATGAGCACCGAGAGATATGGGGATAAGGTTTTCCATAGTCGTTCTACCACGATTACGCTTTGTACAAACCATGGTGAATGGACTGGTATCTGTGCCCAGTATCAATGTGGAAAGCATTATGGTTCTGATTTGCAATACATTGCAGGAACAGCTGCTTTCACGCCCATCAAGAATATTATGATGGATATTAGTGTGTCAAATCTACGACTTGATAAGCAAAGTGAATGGATTACTAATGTAGGGATAAATTATCAGATTAAAAAGGACTTTTTCTGGCGAGTCTTCCTCCAAAATAATACCGAAGGGAAAACTATCAATATTAATACTTTAATTGGTTACAACATCTCTCCACGAACAGTTCTATATTTAGCATACAATGAGGCAAGAGAAGAATTTGGTAGCGATAAATCTACAACAGGTAGGGTCATTTTTCTAAAGTTTACATATGGATTGCTACTATAGAGTGAAATTATCCTGTCATATGGATATAACCTGATACAACTTCTTGATACTATTATTTTAAAAAAAGCACACAACTTTACCGCCAGTTGGCGAAGCCATTTTTTTATTTACCTTTTACTTTTTGTCTTGTTCAAATCCCTCCGCCAGCTGGCGGAGCCTTTTTCCTATCCTTGCGAAGGTTTAAATCTTCACAAGGATAAAATTTTAAATAACTTGACTGTAAAAGAGTGTCCCTTTTCAAAATGTCAAAAACCTGGTAAGGGATAAATTGATGACCGATAATGATGTAGCAAAAATAGACGATGTTTTGTGGCAGTATAAAGATAGGGCTGGAAGTCTGATCCCAATATTACAAAGTATTCAAACTAAATTGGGATATCTATCTAAAGAAACAATTAAATATATTTCAAAGAATACAAAAATTCCAGTAAGTGAAATCTATGGTGTAGTTACCTTTTATACTCAATTTAGATTGCAACCTATTGGAAGAAATATTATAAGAATCTGTCATGGAACAGCCTGTCATGTGGCAAATGCTTTAAAAATTGCAGATACTATCTTTGAGGAATTGAATGTAAAACAGGGTGGAACTACAGACGATTTAAAATTTACCGTTGAAGTAGTTGCTTGTCTCGGATGCTGCAGTTTAGCCCCTGTAATTATGATAAATGATAAAACCTATGGACGACTCACTTCAGAAAAGGTTAAGAAGATATTAGCTGAATACTAAGTCAGCAACAAAGCCATTAAGAGAGAATGAATAACGAATAATGAATGATGAATAACGAATAATGAATTTTTTCTTGGCTGTCACGGACCATTCCGTAATACATCCAATAATGAATAATAAATGGAGTTAGAGGTTAAATTTATATAATTTTGTGCCAGCTCATTGGGAAAAAATCGTAGGAGCAAATTTGGAAAATAATCTTACAAAGATTAAAGTTGGACTTGCCAGTTGTGGTATTGCTGCTGGTGGCTCGGAAGTCTTTGATAAAATAGATAAATTTTTAGATAAGAATAAACTGGATGTAAAATTGGAAAAAACGGGTTGTATCGGAATGTGTTATAAAGAGGTTCTCGTTGAAATAGATGATGAACGGTTTGGAAAAACTATGTATGGAGAAGTAAAGCCCAATGAAGTAGATGAAATACTGAAAGCCCATCTAATTGATAAAAATCCAAAAACTGAAAAAATTATCTTTTCGGATAAACTTGGCGGTGTTGAAGACGAGGTCCTTAAATATCAAACTCGTATAGTGCTCAGAAATTGTGGGATAATAAATCCAGAGTCTATTGATAACTACTTAGAAAGAGACGGCTATAAAGCGATTCAACTTGTTCTAAAAGAGAAAAAGCCAGAAGATGTTATAGAAGAGATAAAGAAGTCTGGCTTACGAGGCAGAGGCGGAGCAGGGTTCCCAACTGGTCTGAAATGGCAATTTGCCCATAAAGCAAAAGGAGATACAAAATATATTATCTGCAATGCTGATGAAGGGGATCCGGGTGCATTTATGGACAGAAGCGTTCTGGAAGGCGACCCCCATAGTGTTATTGAAGGGATGCTTATTGCTGCTTATGTAATTGGAGCAAACCAAGGATATATCTATTGCAGAGCAGAATATCCACTTGCATTAAAACGGCTTAGAATTGCTATTAAACAAGCGGAAGAACGAGGTTTTCTGGGAAATAATGTTTTTGATTCAGATTTCAACCTGAAAATTGATATAAAAGAAGGTGCAGGCGCATTCGTTTGTGGTGAAGAAACTGCCATGATTGCCTCTATTGAAGGCAAAAGAGGCATACCTAACATACGACCACCATATCCCGCTAATTCAGGGTTATGGGGTAAACCCACTAATATCAATAATGTTGAAACTTTTGCTAATATTGCCTGGATAATTCGTAATGGTGCATCTGAATTTGCTAAATATGGAACTGAGAAAAGCAAAGGCACAAAGGTATTTGCCCTTACAGGAAAAATCAAAAGAGGCGGGCTTGTTGAAGTTCCTATGGGAATGACATTACGAGATGTGATATTTAAGGTTGGTGGCGGAATCATTGGTGACAAGAAATTCAAAGCTGTCCAGCTTGGTGGACCTTCTGGTGGCTGCATTCCAGAAAGCCTGCTTGATACCCCGGTTGATTATGATTCACTAACTGCTACTGGTGCAATTATGGGCTCAGGTGGAATGGTTGTAATGGACGAAACTACTTGTATGGTAGATATGGCAAGGTTTTTTCTCGATTTTACACAAAACGAATCTTGTGGCAAGTGCACTTTTTGTAGAATCGGAACTAAAAGAATGCTGGAAATCTTAACAAGAATAACCCAAGGCAAAGGGAAGCCAGTGGACATAGAGATTCTTTCCGATTTGTCTGAAAAGGTTAAGAAAGCCTCTCTCTGCGGATTGGGGCAAACTGCACCAAATCCTGTTTTGACTACAATTAAGTATTTTAAGGACGAATATATAGAACATATTGAGAATAAACACTGTCCAGCTGGAGTCTGTAAACCACTAATAAAATATGAAATTATTCCTGAAAAATGCGTTGGCTGCGAAATGTGTAAAAAAGTATGTCCCGTTGATGCAATTACAGGCGAGAAAAAATCTGTTCATAAAATTGATCCTGAAAAATGTATAAAATGTGGTGCTTGTATGGATGCTTGCAAATTTGAAGCAATCAGAAAAATATAGTTATTATTTAGCCACCAAGCCACAAAGACACAAAGGATAAATATGAATTTTAAACCATTATCTAAAAGGGAAGAATTAATTGCAGAAAAAATTGTAGATGCAGCATTTGTTGTTCATAAAAGATTAGGACCGGGCTTATTAGAAAAAGTTTATGAGGTTTGTTTCTGCCACGAGATTTCAAAGCGAGATTTAAAATCTAAAAGACAGGTTATCGTTCCGATTATGTATGATGGTATTATCTTTGATGAAGGCCTACGCTTAGATGTTTTAGTAGAAAAGCTTATAATATGTGAACTTAAAGCTGTGGACGAAATGAATCCTGTATGGGAGGCACAAATACTTAGTTATCTAAAATTAACAGGTAAGCGTCTTGGTTTTCTTATCAACTTTTCCAAAGGATCTGCCAAAGGCATGAAATGTACCTTTAATAAAAAATGGTATAAAAAGAATTATTCTATAATCTTGGTGCCTTGGTGTCTTTGTGGCAGAGTAGACACAAGATATGAAGCAGGAAAAGATGGCAAATGTAAAAATTAAATTGAATGGAAAAGAAGTAAT
>CAYNOU010000014.1:14515-43412 GCA_964398885.1 uncultured Candidatus Cloacimonadota bacterium
TTTAATTTATGATGGCTTATATCACGAAGCGGTAAAATTGATAAAAGAAAGACTTCCACTCCCACTTTCGGTCGGTAGAGTCTGTCCCGCATTTTGTGAAAAAGAATGCCGAAGGCAAATAGTTGAAGAACCGATTGCTATCAGGCAGATAAAACGATTTGCAGCAGATAAGGATATTGAGGATGCTGAAAATACATACATTCCTGAGAAAAAGCCGGAAACAGGTAAAGAAGTGGCAATTGTAGGTGCAGGTCCTTCGGGTTTAACAGTCGCTTACTATCTTACAATTGAAGGTCATCATTGCACTATTTTTGAAGCAAATCCTAAAAGCGGTGGTATGCTTCGCTATGGAATTCCTGAATATAGATTACCAAAAGATGTGTTAGATAAAGAGATTGGGTTGATTGAAAAATTAGGTGTTGATATAAAAAATAATGAGAGATTAGGAAGAGATTTTACATTACAATTCCTTTATAAAGAATATGATGCGATTTTCTTAGGACTCGGTGCACAAAATGCCATGAAAATGAGGATTGAAGGTGAAGATTTAGATGGCTGCTATTTTGGTGTAGAGTTTCTTAAAGCAGTTGTAGAAGATAAAATCAAAAAAATTGGAAAAATTGTTGCAGTAATTGGTAGTGGAAATACTGCAATTGATGCTGCAAGAACTGCTCTCCGCCTCGGTGCAGAAAAGGTGATGGTCGTTTATCGCAGAGCAGAGGAGCAGATGCCTGCAGAAAAGGAAGAAATTGAAACAGCAAAAGAGGAAGGGATTGAATTACATCTCCTTCAAAATCCTACTAAAATCCTTGGTAAAGACGGTAAAGTCGTTGGAATGCAGTGTTTAAAAATGCGATTAGGCGAACCTGATACCAGTGGACGCCGTCGTCCAATCCCAATCCCAAATTCAGAATTCATAATGCAAGTGGATACTGTTATACCAGCAGTGAGCCAATTTCCAGACACAAAATTTCTTCTGAAAGAAACTTCTATAATAAATTCTAAAAGTCTTGAATTAACTAAATGGAGTACTATTGTTGCTAATGAAGAAACGATGCAGACAAATATTGAGAAAATATTTGCTGGTGGCGATGTAACTCGTGGTCCCGCAACTGTTATTGAATGTGTTGCAGACGCATATACCGCTGCTCAAAGTATGAATCAGTTTCTCTCTGGCAAAAAAGTCATACCATTAAAATCTGAATTCAACAGTAAAAAAGCTGAATCTGTAACTCAATTGTCCTCAATTGAGTATGAGAAATACGAAAAGAAAACTCGTATTAAAAGTGCTGTTGTTGATATTGAAACCAGAATTAAAAGTTTTGAGGAAGTGGAAAGAGCCTTTACAGAAAAGGAAGCCTTTGATGAAACTGAAAGATGTATAGAGTGTGGCTGTGATGTTAACAAAACTTGCAAATTACGAAAATATGCAACTGACTACGATGCAATTGCGACAAGGTTTATAGGAGAGATAAACAAGCATCCAATTGATGAAACTCATCCATTCATACTTCGCGACCCAAATAAGTGTATAAAATGTGGAAGATGCGTGCGAACCTGCCTGGAGATACAGGGTGTAGGTGCATTAGGATTTATTTATCGTGGTTTTGGCACCTTGGTGGCTCCTGAATTTGGAGAGTCTCTTTTGAAAACCTCTTGCGAGAGTTGCGGAAAATGTATTGATGTCTGCCCGGTTGGAGCTCTTTCTCCCCAAAATACACAGCTAAAAACTGCTCCAATTAAGTTAAAGGAAACCATTACAACCTGTGGACTATGCGGCTGTGGCTGCCAGGTAAAATTTATGCATGTCGGGAATCTTATTATGAAAGCAGAGGCAGCAGAAAGCACTATTACTGAGAACAATATCTGCTTTAATGCCCATTTTGGATATGAGGTATTACAAGGGGATAAACGTTTAACCACACCATTTATTCGTAAAGAGCGTACTTTACAAAAATGTAGCTGGGACGAAGCGTTCAAATTAATTTCCGAGAAATTGCCTGGATTTGGCATAAACTCTGCCATCTTTAGTAATGGTAATTTTACTAATGAGGAATTATATTTAATTAACCAGATTGCTGAGAAATACAAGATTCAGAAAAAATACTCATGGGAATTAAACGGTTCTATAATCCAGGCGAAATTAGGAATTAACTATTCCCCCAATCCAACATCTGATTTACTTTCAACAGATTTGATAGTTTTGATTGGTGATGTGCCACATACTCTTGGGATAAAGATTATTCAAGCAGTTAGAAGAGGTAAAAAATTGTTAGTCATCTCTCCAGAGGAAAGTAAGTTCAACCGAATCGCAGATTATTATATTAAGTCAGATAATTATTTAGAGATTTTCAATCAATTTGCCAAGTATTTCTTGGAAAATAGATATCACAATGTCAATTATATTGCTGATTGCGTAGAAAATTTCGTAGAGTATAATCGGGAGCTTCAGAAAGAAGTTCACACAATTGAGTATGAAAAATTTGCTGAGTTAATAGCAAAAATTGGAAAAGTGATTTTTGTTTATTCTGAGAGTCTTTTGGATTTTAATACCCAATCTTCAATCCTTAATTTAAGTATGCTTAAAGGAGATGTAGGAGAAGAAGGCTCAGGAATTATAACTTGCTCTGAATTGGCAAATAAACCTACTTTGCAAAGTTACAGATTTGCCCCTCCGAGAACTATTGACGATATAAAATCTGCTTTGATTTTTGGTGAAGACCCTTTGTATGATAATAAACTGGAAACATATAATTGGTTAAATGGTCTTGACTTTCTTTTGGTAGCAGATAATTATCTTACTGAAACTGCCAAGATGGCAAATGTTGTTCTGCCTCTTTCAACATTTGCAGAAACCAATGGAAGATTTGTAAATAGTAATAATGTATTTCAGACTGTAAATAAAGTTATTTCTCCACCAGGTGGCAAGGAGAATTGGGAAATATTTGCAAAAATTTTGGATTGCCAAACAAAATTTAAGGATTTGATGCAAAAAACAAATAAAAACGAATTGAATGATGTAAGTAAAGAAAATAGATTTACTGTCATTGAATCAGAAAAAAGAGTAAACTTACAATTTGAGAATAGAAAAGCAGGTTCTAAAGCAACCATAAGTTACAATATATTAAGACGAAGAATTGATGATTTGAAAAAAAATAAATTGAAAAAATCTTGATACAAAAATATTTAATGCTGAAAAACATAAAATAAAATCAAGGAGGACAACATGAAAAAAGCAAAAGTAGTAGGCTACTTGGAAGGGACTGATTCTTGGTTCCTAACAAATCTAGTGGCACGAGGTTACGAGACCTTACCCCTGGGAAATGGGGCTGATAATCATGGGAAGTATATCGGACTTCTATCAAAAAGCGATAATATCTCACTTATTATTGGATATCTTCACAAAGTAGTGCCACTTTCTGGGATGAATGTTACGGCTAAGGATGTTTTGTATTCATGCAAGATTCATAAAGTTCCAGTTATGATTATTGCTCCAGAGAAATTACATGAGAATGCTAAAGAGATTTTAGGCGATATGGCTAATTATGTTATGTTAGTTGACCCTGCTATGCTATTGGAAAAGATTCTTGGGTTTTTGAAATAAGAAAGGTATCATATTAAAATCAAATTAATCGGAGGAACAAATGGCAAATAAGGAAGAACTAAATCCCTTTAAAATTGCACAGTCACAGCTTGATGAATGTGCAGAAAAACTGGGACTTGATGAGGCTACACATGACCTTCTGCGATGGCCTATGAGAGAAGTTGTGATGTCTATTCCAGTTAAAATGGATGATGGCACCACAAAAGTGTTCAAAGCTTTTAGAGTCCAGTATAATGGAGCACGCGGACCTACAAAAGGTGGAATTAGATGGCATCCTGATGAAACTGTTGATACTGTTCGTGCATTAGCTGCCTGGATGACCTGGAAAACAGCAGTAGTTGATATTCCGCTTGGTGGTAGTAAAGGTGGTGTTATATGTAATCCTAAGGAAATGTCTGAGAATGAGAAGGAGAGATTGGCAAGGGCTTATATGAGAGCAATCGCTGGTATTGTTGGTGTTACACAAGATGTTCCAGCCCCAGATGTTTATACAACCCCACAAATTATGGCGTGGATGATGGATGAATATGAAGCTATCATGCGTGAACATCATCCCTGCGTAATTACTGGCAAACCAATCGCTGTTGGCGGTTCGCAAGGTCGTCATGATGCCACTGCACGTGGTGGTATCTACTGTGTGCGTGAAGCTGCAAAAAGATTAAATATTAATGTCTCCAATGCAAGCTATGCCATTCAAGGATTTGGAAATGCGGGTCAGTATGCTGCCACATTGACTAAAGAAATTCTGGGCACAGGCAGATTAGTTGCCGTTTCTGATTCTCGTGGTGCTGTGTATAATCCTGATGGTATTGACCCATTAGATATGGTTAAATGGAAACTTCAAAATGGCAGAGTGGCGGGATTCCCCGGAACCAAAGAAATCACAAATGCTGAATTACTGGAACTTGATGTGGATATTCTTTATCCGGCTGCATTAGAAAATGTTATTACAGGAGATAATGCTGAAAATATCAAAGCAAAAATCGTATGTGAACTTGCTAATGGTCCCACTACTCCAGAAGCAGATGAAATTCTCCATAAGAATGGAGTCCATGTTATTCCTGACTTTCTTGCAAATGCTGGTGGGGTTACTGTATCTTATTTTGAACAGGTCCAGAATACTTATAACTATTATTGGCCATTAGAAGAGGTATATGAAAAGCTGGATCAAAAAATGTCAACCGCTTATAATAGTGTTTATGAAATGCATAAAAAAGAAGATGTACCAATGAGACTTGCTGCTTATATGATAGCGGTATCGCGAGTTGCAGAAGCTTGCAAACTTCGTGGCTGGGTATAAAAAATTTGTACATAATTACAAGACCTTCAAGATTTCTCAAACCTTGAAGGTCTATTTTTTTGTGATAAAAAAATTAGCATCAATTTATACTTTTGCTTCTCTGCCGACAAATTTTTAATCAATTTATATTAACAAGCAGAACCATACAATTTCTGTAACTCATAGTATATTAGTAAATTACTAAATTAACATAACAGATTGGCACAATAATTGCATTTCATAATAATAAAAAATCTACGATAAGGAGATTAAAATGAGATGTCCAATATGTTTGAAAGAATTTACTAAAGTTCAAGAAATCCTTTATTATTCTGAACCAGTTTATTACTGTCCCTATTGCAACTCCAGGATAAGCGATGTCAGGGACAATGACCAAAAAGCAAAAACCATTAACTTTAAAGAAATCAAAAAAACAGCCCAAGGAGGTAAAAAATGAAATGCCCATACTGTGGAAAAGAGCTATCAAAAGTTGAGGCCTTACTGGCAAGCTTTGAAAAAACCTATTTCTGTCCTTATTGCTGGCATGATATTACTGATTATAGAAAACAGGAACAGATGAGTTTAGCTAAAAGTAAAATATCAAAGAAAGGACAAACAGATGAAAGAGAAAGTAAATCCCTACGAAATATGCGTAAAGCAGTTTAATAAAGTCGCTGATAAGTTAGAGCTTGAACCAGGTATAAGAGAGTTCTTGATAAAACCTAAAAGGCAACTCATTGTATCAGTTCCTGTAGAAATGGATGATGGTAGTTATAAAGTATTTGATGGTTATCGTGTTCAGCATAATATTGCGCGTGGACCTGCAAAAGGAGGCATTCGTTACCATCAAAATGTTACGCTTGATGAAGTAAAAGCCCTGGCAACGTGGATGACCTGGAAATGTGCAGTTGTAAATGTTCCGTATGGAGGCGCAAAAGGTGGGATTACTTGTGACCCAACAAAGATGTCAGTTCGGGAAATAGAACGACTTACTCGCCGCTATACCGCTGAAATCTCCATTATTATTGGACCTGAAAAGGATATTCCTGCTCCTGATATTAATACCAATGCTCAAACTATGTCCTGGATTATGGATACTTATAGTGTGCTAAAAGGTTATTCTGTGCCAGGTGTTGTAACTGGAAAACCGCTTTTTATAGGTGGCTCACTTGGAAGAGATGCTGCAACAGGAAGAGGAGTTATGTATGTTATTGAAGAGGCTGCAAAACATCTTGGAATACAACTACAGGATGCTGAAGTAGTTGTTCAAGGCTTTGGAAATGTGGGCTCAAATGCTGCAATTCTCATAGAAGAAAAAGGATGTAAGACAATTGGTATCTGCGATGTCTATGGTGCAGTTTATAATAAAGAAGGAATTGATATTAAAAAGGCTGTAGATTTCGTTCGTTCTACCGGAAAAATTGTGGGTTTGCCTGAAACTGAGCCCATAAATCCTACGGAATTTTTAACGCTTGAATGTGATATTCTTGTTCCTGCAGCACTTGAAGGACAGATAACCAAAGATAATGCTGACCGAATCAAAGCAAAAATAGTCGCAGAAGGTGCAAATGGACCGACAACTCCAGAAGCAGATGAAATCCTCTTTGATAAAGGTATTTTTGTAATTCCAGATATTCTTGCAAATGCTGGTGGTGTTACCGTAAGTTACTTTGAGTGGGTACAAGATTTGATGGCTCATTATTGGACTGAAGAGGAAGTTAATAATAAACTTGAAAAAATTATGAAAGATGCTTTTAAGCAAGTTTATGATTCTGCTACAGCCCAAAAATCAAGTATGCGTGATGCAGCTTATATGCTTGCCGTAGCAAGAGTTGCAGAAGCAACCAGAATAAGAGGAATTTATCCATAAATTGTCTCCGTACCCAGACCACGGACAAAAGCCAGTGTTTTTATTTTACACACTGGCTTTTTGCTATTTTTTGTATTGACAACTAAATAAGAAGTTAAGGAAAATGTTTATCATGAAGAATGAATCTAAAAGCAGTAAAAATTATAAGAAAGTTCTTTTTTATGTAAATGTCTCCATAATTGTCTTTATAATTTTACCAATTATTATTATGCTTTTTCTTTCTTATAACCTTTACAGAAGGAATA
This sequence comes from uncultured Candidatus Cloacimonadota bacterium, assembly GCA_964398885.1. GTDB lineage: Bacteria > Cloacimonadota > Cloacimonadia > JGIOTU-2 > JGIOTU-2 > JAGMCF01. Next base: position 21,514 of record CAYNOU010000014.1, read on the forward strand.
TTTATGGAATAGTATCACAAAATTTACTTTCAACTTTAGAATATAAGAAGAAATCCCTTGAAACCTGGCTTAATGAAAGAAAGAGTGATCTGAGTTTCATCTCAAGCCAGAAAGATATCTTAAAGGAAAATATTCAAACAAAAATATTCAATCAGTTGAATTTATTAAAAAATGCTTATTCCTGTTATGATAAGATCTTATTGGTTGATACTAACGGAATGACAATTTATTCAACTGATGGAGGAACTTATAATTTTAAGGATGAAGATTATTTTCAGAAAGCAATTCAAGGCGAGAATGGTTTTAGCTCTATACATCTTTCATTTGTAATGAAGAAACCAGCATTTTTTTGTTATACACCTATCAAAAAAAACTCAGATATAATCGCTCTTTTAATGAGTCAGATTAAATTGGATTATATTTCAGAAATCACTCAGGAACTTATTCTTGGGGAAACTGGGGAGGTTTATCTTGTTGATGCTAATAAAACTCTTTTAACTAAGTCAAAATTCATTGAAGGAGGAGTTTTACATCATAAAGTAGAAACTATCGCGGTTGAAAAGGCTCTAAAAGGTATTTCTGGAGTAGATGAATATCTTGATTACAGAGGCGTTAAAGTTTTTGGTGCTTACGACTTAATCCCGGAGATGCATTGTGTAATGGTAATTGAACAGGATAAAGATGAAGCTTTAGAATCTTTCTATAGATTTAGAGATAAATTTATTCCTATTACATTTATCATACTGATTGTTTTACTGTTGCTAGTTTTCTTTGTATCAAAAAGAATCCAAAATTATTTAGAAAAAAGAGATAATGAAATACTACGGCATAAAGAGAAGATGATTTATTCTGAACAAATGGCATCTGTGGGAATGATGTCAACAGCGTTTGCTCATGAGATTAATAATCCATTAACCACCATTAAAGTTCTTATCCAATCAATCTTTTCTGAGTTGCCAAAAAATGATGAGAAGAAAAAAGACTTAAGTGTTATTTTGGAAGAAATTGATTCCATTAGTAAACTATCTTACCGCTTCTTACAGTATGCAAGACCAAAAGAGCCTGAAATAAAAGAGTCTAATCTAAATGAGATTATAAAAAAGATAATTGAACTATTAAACTACCAAATTGACAAGAATAAGATAGAATTGGTCTTAAAATTAAATGAGAAAGCTCTGCTCATCATGATGGATAGTGCACAAATCGGACAGGTCATATTAAATATTTTATTAAATGCTATCCAGGCCGAGCCATATCAAGGGAAAATTGAAATAGAAACTGATTGTGATGAAGAATATTGTATTGTTAAAATTACTAATTTCAATACTTACCTGCCAGAGGATTTACGAGTAAAAATTTTTGAGCCATTTTTTACCACAAAATCAAAAGGAACAGGTCTTGGCTTGGCTATTTCTCGGACAATAATGGAAAAGCACTCAGGAATAATAGAGTGTGAATCAAATACATCAGAAGGGACCTCGTTTATAATCAAACTCCCATTTAAAAAGGATTAACTATGCTTAATATTTTAATTGTGGATGATGACAAAAATCTACGCTATTCGTTTAAAAAAATATTTAAAGGAACAGATTATAACATTTTAGAAGGCTCTAATGGAATTGAGGCATTTAATATAATAGAAAGTGAGCCAATAGATTTAGTGTTTATGGACATAAAGATGCCTCAAATGGATGGATTGACAGCCATGCGGAAAATTAATACATTAAGTAAATCCATTCCTATCATTCTAATGACCGCTTATGGCACTACAGACACTGCAATTGAAACTATGAAATATGGTGCCTTTGATTATGTTGTAAAACCCTTTGATATCGCAGAAATTACTAATATTGTGGAAAAAGTCATAAAAAGCAAGGGATTGGAAAGTAATAAAATTGGCTACTTTGTTGTAAATCCTGAAGAAGAAACAGGAGAAAGGATTATAGGCTCCTCAAAAAGTATGCAAGAAGTCTACAAGCTAATTGGTCAGGTTGCCACAGCTGATATCCCAGTTCTTATTACTGGAGAAAGTGGAACTGGCAAAGAGCTTGTAGCAAAAGCCCTCCATCTATATTCCAATAGAAAAGATAAAAAGTTTGTAACAGTTAATTGTGCTGCCATACCAAATGAACTATTAGAAAGCGAACTATTCGGATATGAAAAAGGTGCCTTTACAGGAGCAGAAGCAAGAAAGATTGGAAAGTTTGAATTTGCTAATAATGGGACAATTTTTTTGGATGAAATAGGTGATATGAGTCCAGTCCTTCAATCAAAGATTCTAAGAATAATTCAGGAAGGAACATTTGAACGACTTGGCTCCAACCAAACCCAAAAGGTTAATGTGAGAATAATTGCTGCAACCAATATTGTCCTTAAAGAAGCCATTGAAAATAAACAATTTAGAGAAGATTTATATTATAGATTAAATACTGTAAATATAAAATTGCCTCCACTGAGAGAAAGAAATAACGATATTATTGAATTAACTAACTATTTTATAAGTAAATTCAATAAAGAATTCCAAAAAAGCATTACAAAAATTTCAGAACCAACTATTAAGTTATTAAAGGATTATAATTGGCCCGGGAATGTAAGAGAGTTGGAAAATGTCATTAAACACGCTGTTGTAATATCTCACTCAGATATTTTACTGAGCGAATATTTAAATATTCCACAATCTAAAGATTTGATTAAACAAATCTCATCAGATACTTATCTGAAAAATCAGGGGGAAAATGAGGAGAAGTTAAAGGAATTAATTTGTGATTTAGCAAGAAGTAAAGAAGGAAAACTTCTTGAATATATTGAGTCCATTACAATAGATACTATTATGCAAATGCAAAATAATAATCAGACACAATCAGCAAAGGTTCTGGGTATAAACAGAATGACACTAAGAAATAAACTGAAAGAATTAAAACTACAGGAACACGAGAATAGTAATAAATTAGACGCATAATACTTGAATTTTTATAACTGGTGGTGTAGTATACTAAGCAAAAACTTGACCCCGTGTAATATATTATACAGATTTAGTTTTATAAAAGATAGTTATTCTAATCCGTCTGGGCGCCTGTCTAGGCTTGGCCTAGCCAAGACTGGCCGAGACCGATAGATAGTATTATCTGAGTTGAGCTCGTGAAATATAGTATTACACGGGGTTGACACAAATTATAAAAGAAATCTTTCTTTTTTTAAAATAGAAAAAGAGGAAAAATGGAAACAATTGAAGCAATTAAGAGAAAATTTAAGAACGAGTGGGTTTTGTTAGAGGTCCTGGAGGAGAATGAATTGAATCAGCCAACAAAGGGTAGAATGATAGCACACTCAAGAAATAGGGATGATACCTATGATGCAATGACAAAGACAAAAGCAAAACATCTTTATCACCTTTATACAGGTGAAATACCCAAAAAGGGTTACGCAGTAGCGTTTGAGGTGAGTATATGAAATATAAATTTGATCCAGATGCTCCTATAATTGTTGTTGAGCCCGAACTGGAAGGTGAGATCGTAACTGAAAGGATTAAGATGGTATTGGATACAGGAGCGACCTATACAATGATACCATGGAAAATTGCAGGTGTTTTAGGATTAAAACCAGAAATATCTGAGAGGAGGGTGGATATAACAACCGCATCTGGTGTTGAATCCGTACCATTGATTAACATGAAATCCATAACACTTTTTGATAAAAAGGTAGATAACTTGGATGTTGTCATCCACGATTTACCATCAAGAAGTTATGTAGATGGCTTATTAGTATCTTATCAATAAAATTCGTGTAATTTTTGGCAAGAAATTTTTATTCTGCCTTGAGACTCTTTTATAAAGGCTATTTATCCAAAGGATCTGCCTCTGGCATGAAATGACTAATTACAAATTTCTAATTTCTAATAAAATTTCAAATATCAAATGACAAAAAAAGAAGGATCGATTCTCCAAGAATCCGTCCCGCGGACACGGAGATGGCATTATTGGACATTTGTGCTTTGTCATTTTATTTGACATTAGAAATTAGGATTTTGAAATTCTTAGCTTTATTATAGATTAATCCGTCTGGGCGCCTGTCTAGGCTTGGCCTAGCCAAGACTGGCCGAGACCGATATTTTCCTTTTTGGTTCTGGCTTGTCCAGGTTAGGATTATCATTCCTAAAGAACTTTCGGATATGTCTGGACTTCCCCAAAGGGGTTTTAGAAATAGAATAAAAAGAATATTGAAGGGAAGAATGTGAAGCAGAAGTAAAGATATACAACATTCGTGGAGAGTTGATAAAGGATTTATACAAAGGTGTAGCATACATCGGTGATGAGGTAAAACGAATTTGGGGATGGTAAGGATGAGAATGGAGTTGAGCAAGGAACTGGGATTTGTCTTTATCAATTAAAAAGAAGGCGGCAATAACAAATGGCGCCCTCTTTTTTATTGTGATATTCATTCTTGGCACTTTTAGTCTTTCAAACTTGACAAAAGATTATAATTTTTTGGTTTATTAACTATCTATGAAATCTAACACCAAACACATTTTTATAACAGGTGGTGTGGTATCCTCTCTTGGAAAAGGGATAGCCTCTGCTTCCATTGGATTCCTTCTCAAAAAATTAGGTTATGAAGTCACTATCCAAAAATTTGACCCTTATTTAAATGTTGACCCCGGAACAATGAGTCCGTTCCAACACGGAGAGGTGTTTGTTACAGATGATGGAGCAGAAACAGACCTTGATTTAGGTCATTATGAAAGATTTTTAGACAAACCTTTGTCACAAAAAAGCAACTGCACAGCAGGGCAAATCTATGAAATAGTCATTACTAATGAACGAAAGGGAAAATATCTTGGCAAAACCGTACAGGTTATTCCTCATATTACTAATGAAATTAAAAAAAAGATTGTCAGCTTAGATAAAAATTCTGATATTGTAATAACAGAGATTGGTGGCACTGTTGGCGATATAGAGAGCTTGCCATTTTTGGAAGCGATTCGCCAATTTCGTCTGGATTATGAAGCAGAGAACTGCTTTTTTATACATCTTACTTTGATTCCCTATATAGCTGCTGCTGGAGAGGCAAAAACCAAGCCGACCCAGCATAGCGTCATAAAGATGCGTGAGATCGGTATTCAACCTGATATGTTAATATGTCGTTCAGAAAGAAAAATGACAAAAGAGATGATTTCAAAAATCTCGCTTTTCACTAATGTGCCCCAAGAAAATGTTATTGCTGGCATTGATACTTCCCGCATTTATGAAATTCCATTACTTTTTTATGAACAGGATGTGGCAAAAATTATATGTAATCATTTTAATATTCCTTTTTCTACAATTGATTTTACAGAGTGGAATAAAATGATACATAATTTTAAGCATCCAAAAAAGCAAGTAACAATCGCACTTTGCGGAAAGTATGTCCGTCATCAAGATGCATACAAAAGTGTTGTTGAAAGTTTGATTCACGCCGGGATGTATTCTTCCGCAAAAGTAAATATTAAATATATTGACACTGATAAGGCTTTTTCAATAGATACAATTCAACACAGCGAAATTCTAATAGATTTATTAAAAAATGTGAACGGAATCCTCGTGCCGGGTGGCTTTGGCTTACGAGGTATTGAAGGCAAGATCTCTATTATCAGATATGCTCGTGAAAATAATATTCCATTTTTAGGAATATGTCTTGGAATGCAATGTGCAGTTATTGAATTTGCTCGTAATGTTTTGAAATTCAAAGATGCAAATAGTTCAGAGTTTGACCCTGAGACAAAATACCCAGTTATAGATTTAATGCCGGAACAAAAGCAGATTAAGAATGTAGGTGGCACAATGAGGTTAGGAGCATATCCTTGCAGAGTGAAATCAAATTCCCTTGCACATAATATTTATAATAAAAATCAAGTTTCTGAAAGGCATAGACATCGGTATGAATTTAATAATGATTACAGAGATATTTTTGAAAAAAAGGGTATGAAAGTATCTGGTATCTATACTTCAAAAAACCTTGTGGAAATAATTGAACTCACAACAAATAGATTTTTTATTGGAGTTCAATTCCATCCAGAATTCATATCGCGTCCGCTAAAACCCCATCCAATCTTTCGGGAATTTATTAAATCTGCAATTGAATATAAAAATGCAAATAAATAAGTCTACCAAATTTACAATTATAGCCGGACCTTGCGCTATTGAAACAGAAGAAATCTGCTTGGAAGTAGCAGAAAAATGCTTACAACTCTGTAAGAAATTTGATTTTCAGTATATTTTTAAGGCATCATATAAAAAGGCAAATCGAACTTCAGGAAAGTCCTTTAGAGGAGTTGGTATTGAAACAGGGCTTAAAATTTTAAATAAAGTAAAGAATTATTTCAAAATTCCAATTCTAACCGATGTCCATTCTGTTGATGAAGTTGGACCAGTTAGCCAGGTGGTTGATATTATTCAAATCCCGGCTTTTTTATCCCGTCAAACAGAACTGATTGAAGCAACGGCAAAAACTGGTAAAATGGTTAATATTAAAAAAGGGCAATTTATGTCTCCAAATGAGATTAAACTTGCTGTTGAAAAAGCATATAATGTGGGAAATAAAAATATTTTTGTTACAGAAAGAGGCACATTCTTTGGTTATAATAATCTTGTTGTAGATTTTCGGAATTTTCAGATTATTGATGACTTTGGCATACCAGTAGTTTATGATGTTACGCACAGCTTACAAAGACCGGCTGCTAATAATATTTCTGATGGAAACCCAGAATTTGTTTTGAGTATGTCAAAAGCAGCTGTTGCAACAGGACATCTTTCTGGACTTTTTGTTGAGACTCATCCAAATCCTAAAGAAGCAAAAAGCGATGCACTCTCAATGCTGCCTCTGGGAGAAATGCAAGAACTGCTTGGGGAGATAAAGAAGATGTTAGAGGTTACAAGTTAGAAGTTAGAAGTTAGAAGTAAGATGTTAGAAGTTAGAGGGTAAATGCAAAATAAAAATAAGCAGCTAATTTTTGAGAAATTTGTGTGATTTTTCTTTCGATATTTGATTTTTTCTTAATGAAATATTATCAATCATATTAGAGTTTTGCTATTTCTCAAAGTAGATATAGAATGTATTTTTTAAATATCTAATTTATTTATAGCTGATTAAATAATGTAATATTCATAATTCTTTATCAAGATATTCAAATGAATTTGAGCATCTTAAAACTGCTCAAATTCATTTGGCATTCAACCGTTAGAGGTTAGTTGGGAGAGGTTATGGCAAAATTGGAAGATTTGGAAATATTTCAGGATGGACTTGCCTTTGTCAAAGCCGTTTATGGTTTAACAGAAACATTTCCTGAAAAAGAAAGGTTCAATTTAACTTTACATCTTAATAAAACAGCAGTTCAAATTGTTTCTAACATCAGTGAAAGTTATGGAAGAAAGACCCAAAAGGATAAAGCACATTTTTTAGACATTGCTTACGCCTCCCTTATTGAGGCAATGGGACAATTATATATTGCAAATGCACTAAATTATATATCAGAGAAGAAACTTGAAAATGCTAAAATTTTTATTGAAAAGTACAAATCAAAGATTCTAAAATTTAAACATAATCTCAAATAACCTCTAACCTCTAACTTCTAACATCTTACTTCTAACTTCTAACTCGTAACTTTTGAGGAACTATGACCTACAAACTTATGATTTTTGACATAGACGGCGTCTTTACCGATGGTGGAATATATTACACTGATACAGGTGAAGTCTTTAGAAAATTTAATACAAAAGATGGACTGGGAATAGGACTTTTATACCAAACAGACATAGTACCAATAATCCTAACAGGTAAAGAATCAGAATCAATTTTTAGACGAGCAGAAGCCTTACAAATAGAATTCGTTTATCAAAATGTAAAAAATAAGCTCAAAAAACTTATGGAGATTAAAAAGGATTTTGATGTTGAATTTAATCAAATTATCTATGTTGGTGATGATTGGAACGATTTTCCTGTGCTTGAAAAAGTGGGGCTTCCAATATGTGTGAAATCCGCACCAGAGGAAATTAAAGAAATTTGTAAATTTGTAACAACCAAAGATGGTGGAAATGGAGCTGTTCGGGAAGCAATTGAATTTGTGCTAAAAAAAGAAGGAATATATCAAGAAGCAATTCATAAGTTCTTATCTTACCTAGAAAATGTAGAATGAAAAAAATATGTCCCGACACACCAAGGACACAAAGGAGTATGAAAATAACACACCCCTTAATTCTCCGTTGGAGAATTTTTCCCCTCTAATTAGAGGGGAATCACAGAAATCCCCTCTAACAAGAGGGGTGGACTCTCCGCCCGCTGGCGGAGAGGACGGGGTGTGTAATATGTGGTATATTTTCAGATGAATAAAATCCTATTTTTCATATTTTATCTTTTAACACTCGTTCTTATATTGCTTTTCATCGCCTGCCATAGTAAAGAGAAGAACTCGCTATCAAAGTCTCCGATTCTTACCAATACAGAAATTACTGATACGCTAATAGTCTATAACTCATCTCAAAACAAGATTGAATGGATACTACACTCGGATTTCTTACAAAAATTTGCTGACCAAAATATTATGAATCTTAAAAATGTAAAGTTGGAGATATTTGACCAAAGCCAGAATCTATCCTCTACTATTTTTGCTGATAGTGCAAAAATGGATGAAAATAATAACCTTATTATTGCAAAAGGCAATATAAAAATCTTTTCCAAAGAAGGAGATTTATTTGGTAATGTTCTTACCTGGGATAGGAATAATGATAAAATATTTTCTGACGACTGGGTCAAAATCGTTAAAGATGGAAACACCATATGCGGAGAGCAGCTCAGGACTGACTCTAATTTTGAGCATGTAATACTACAAAAAGTTTCAGCAGAAGGTGAGATAAGTGAAAGCAAAGTTGTTTGGTAAATTTGTCTTTTTCCTATTATTGTTCTGTATAACCTTTACCTTTGCCTTTGCCTCTTCCTCAAAAAGTACATATCGTTATATTCTTAAAAATGCTGATATGGTAAAAATTGATAAAGTGGCTAACGATACAATAACAACGCTCACCGGCAATGTAAATCTGATTTATGATGATATTGAGTTCTTCGCAGATAATGCGCAGATTTTTCAAAAAGATAAAAAAGTTAAACTGACTGAGAATGTTAAGGCAATTGATGATACTCTTGAGGCAGGGGCACAAAAAGCAACTTATTCTCGTAAAAAAAATGAATTGTTTTTAGAAAGGAGAGCTTATTTTATTGAGAAAAATAGTCAAATGGAGAAGCAAAAACACATACGAGCTGATAGAATCAATTATTTTAGAGATAGAAAGTTTGTAGAAGCAGAAGGAAATATCTTTGCAAATGACCTTACTCAAGATATGAATCTTATATGCGGACATTTCAAATATGATATAGAAAAAGGATATGGTGTTGCAAGGGATAATCCTGAACTTACTTTTCAACGCAAAAGAACTGTTAAAGTGTATAGTCAGCAGATGGAGTTTTTTTATAATGACCATAAATTTATTGCTACTTATAATGTAAAGATAGAGATGAAAGATTCGCATGCTAATTCTCGTTTCCTTATTTATTTTCAGGACGATAAAAAAGCGGTGCTTCTTGGAAACCCACGATTCTATAGCAATACATCCGATGCTCTTGCTGAAGAGTTTCACATTTTTTTTAATGAAGAAACTATTGATAAACTTTATCTTATAAATAATGGAGAAATTCACTTTAAAAGTAAAAAGCAGACGAAAAAGTTAAATTATCTCTTTGCGGATAAAATTATGTTGAATCTGGAGAACGAAAGACTTTGTTATATTAATGCTAATGATGTCACAAAAAGCTTTCTGAAAAAATCAGAAACAGAAGGAAAAGATTTTTACATAAATAAAATGAAAACTAAAGGGTTAGAAGTATTTTTTGATGATGATGAAAATGTAGAAAAAGTGATTGCCTCACAGAATATTAAAGGCATCTATAAATTTTTACCCAAAGAATAATGTCTGACAACACTGAAAAAGTAATCCCGATGTATCGGGATGAAAAACATAAAAAACCTATCGTTGAAATGAAAAGTGTTATAAGAACTAAAGACCTTGTTAAGATTTATGGGAAGAAGAAGGTTGTAAATGAGGTTACTATTCAGGTTAAACAGGGTGAAATCGTAGGTTTGCTCGGTCCTAATGGTGCTGGCAAGACCACAACTTTTCATATGATGATTGGATTGATAAAACCAAATTTTGGTTCAGTTTTTCTAGATGATATGAACATTACGAAGATGCCAATGTATCAGAGAGCGAGAATGGGAATTAGTTATCTTTCTCAAGAGCCATCTGTATTTAGTAAACTTACTGTAAGGGATAATATCCTTGCTATTCTGGAAACTCAAAACCTTTCTAAGAACGATAGGAAAGAGAAGTTGAATAGTGCATTGTTTGAATTAGGTCTTGATAAACTTGCCAATCAAAAAGCATACTCACTTTCTGGTGGAGAAAGAAGAAAATTGGAGATTACCCGTTCTCTTATTACTAATCCACTCTTCCTTTTTTTGGATGAACCATTTTCAGGAGTTGACCCTCTGGCTGTTTCTGATATACAGGATATTATAAAAAGGCTGCAACAAAAAAATATCGGTATATTGATTACTGACCATAATGTTCTGGACACTTTACAAATCACAGATAGAGCATATATTATTTACGAAGGTAGAGTCCTTCTTTCTGGCACTTCCTCAGAACTTGTTAATGATTCACAAGCCAGGAAAATCTATCTTGGAGAAAAATTTTTAAAATATGATTTCTAAAACATACTGCTTATTCTATTACACTCCCTAAAGACTGAATTGTTTATTGTTTTTGTAATTAGTTCTCTATTCAGCCTATCAAGATTAAATTATTAAAGATGAGAGAAGTTTCTATAAGAAAACCTCACTGGCTAAAAGCCAAAAGACTTGGTTCTGCAAAAACTGCTTATATCTCCAGAATAATGGCTGAAAATAATCTTTATACTGTTTGTGAGAGCGCTAAATGTCCTAATAGAGGCGAGTGCTTTGAAAAAGGGAGAGCAGTATTTTTAATATTAGGAAATATTTGTACACGGAATTGTAGATTTTGTGCAATAAAGACAGGAAAAAATTTACTCCCACCTGACTCTGATGAGCCTAAAAGAGCTGCCGAAATGTCAAAAAAACTTGGTCTAAAACATATTATCATTACTTCAGTTACTCGCGATGATTTACCAGATGGAGGCGCAGCGCATTTTGTAAATACTATTAGAGAAATTAGAAATTCTTTAGGAAAGGATGTTCTGATTGAAGTACTAACACCAGATTTTTCAGGTGAAAAATCCTTTGTAGATTTAATCATTAAAGAAAAGCCAACAGTATTTAATCATAATCTTGAAACAATCAAAAGACTTTATTCTCATATTCGGACTCAAGCAGACTATGATAGGTCTCTGTCTATACTTCGCTATGTTAAAGAGCAAAATCCAGAAATCCTTACTAAAACAGGCATTATGGTAGGATTAGGAGAGAAAACTTATGAAGTTTTGGATTTGATTTCTGAAGCTAGAAATAATTTTGTTGACATTATTAGCATTGGGCAGTATTTACAGCCTGACAAAAGTAATTGTTCAGTTAAGGATTTTATTCATCCTGAAGTATTTGATTTTTATAAGTCAGAAGCAAAAAAAATGGGTTTTATGCATGTAGAATCAGGTCCATTAATAAGAAGTTCGTATTATACAAAAAGTTTGGATGAGATAATAAAAAGACATAACTATTCAGACTATAAGGTACATTGACAAGATAATAAAAGGGTTAGATGTTACAGGTTAGTTGGTTAATGGCAAAATTAGAAAATTTAGAAATATTTCAGAATGGGCTTGCTTTCGTAAAAGACATTTATAATATAACTGATAAATTTCCTAAAAAAGAGAAATTCAACTTAACTTTGCATCTGAATAAATCCGCCAGCTGGCGAACTAAAATTCAAATATAATCTAAAATAATTAAATTCTCTTTTAACTTCTAACCTCTAACTTCTAACCTCTAACTTCTAACATATTGTATCTATTCGTATCTATTAGGAGTTATCTTAGCAGTTACAAAAAACAAAGAAAGGTAGGTTAAAATGCAAATCACAATTACAGCAAGGCATTTTGAGTTAACAAGTCCAGTAAAAGAATATGCAGAGACTGAAATAAAAGGATTGAAAAAATACTTTGAACAAATCATAATTGCAAATATGATATTGAGAGTTGAAAAAAACAGAAATATAGCAGAACTACATATTCAAGTAAAGAAGTTAAATCTGATTTGTAAAGCAAGAGAAAAAGATATGTATACTGCGATTGATAGTGCAGTAAAAAAGATGGAAAGACAAATAAAACATTATGTTGGAAAATTGCAAAGACATCATTCTAATAAAGGTATTAGCATGAAAAATGTTTTTCAAAAAAAAATTAAGCAATCATATAATACTTCGCACACAAAAATTATTCCTGTTGAATTAGATGAAGGTCAAGCAATTAAAGAATTACAAAATAGTAGTAAAGATTATCTAATTTTTAAAAATATTGAAAATAATAAAGTGGTTATCTTAAAGAAAATAAATGATAATTATGAATTTGCTGAAATACAATAATTGAGGTAAGTATGAATGATTTAACAATTGAAATAATTTTTGATTTAAAAAAGAGTGATTTTGCTTTAAACATACTTTCCAAAAAGGAAAGTCTAAAGAAACAGATCTCTACTCCTGAGTTAAATAGGCCTGGCTTAGCCCTTGCAGGGTATGTTGATACTTTTGCATATGATAGAATCCAGATATTAGGGGAGACTGAAACAAAATATCTAAAATCTTTGACTCCTTCTAAAAGATATGATGCAATAAAAAATGTTTTTACACAATTTGATGTCCCCTGTATAATTATAGCAAAAGGTCTGTATCCTACAAAGGAATTAGTTTTCCTCGCTGACGAAAATAATATTCCAGTTTTGCAGTCACGGTTATCAACCGTTATATTATATCACAAATTGACAAGTTTTTTACAGGATTGGTTCGCACCTTCAAAGTCTATTCATGGCACATTAGTAAGTGTCTTTGGGGTTGGCATTTTAATAACAGGACAAAGTGGTATTGGAAAAAGCGAATGTGCACTTGACCTTGTATCTCGTGGGCATAGGCTTGTATCTGATGATGTAATTAATATAAAAAGAAAAGAAGGTATAATCATTGGAGAGGCAAATAAAAAACTCGGACATTTTATGGAAATCCGAGGTATTGGTCTTTTAGACATTGAGGCAATGTTTGGTATTCAAGCAATTCGTATGCAGAAAAGGATTGAAACACAGGTAGAACTAATTCCCTGGCGGCATAATATGGACTATGAAAGAATTGGCTTAAAAGAACGATTTAATAGGTTTCTTGATGTAGCAATACCAATTATCTATCTACCGGTTTCACCAGGCAAAAGAATTGCTGTAATTATTGAGGTCATTGCAATGAATCATATGCTAAAAGTTTATGGATATAATGCAGCTGAGGTTTTTGATAAAAGAATTAAAGAAGAAATAGAGAGAAAAAGTAAAACAAGAGATTATCTGGAAATGGATATTGAATAAGGTGAACTTTGCCACCGATTCACCCCGTCAGGCTCGGCGCCTCTGTCTCGGCTTGGCGAGCCAAGACGGGCAGACGGGTGAAATAATAACTTATTTTAAAGGTTGAAGAATATATAAACAAAATATTTCACGGGGGTAAACACCGAGTTTCACCGTTCGCCAGTCCCCCCGATGTATCGGGACGACTCCGTCTCGGAGCTGGCGAATATTGATTTTTCTTCGGTGCCTTTCGGTGACCTCGGCCTGCCTGGCATAGCCTTGGCGAAGACAGGTGGTTAATTTAAGAAAATGATTTCAAAAGAAGTAATTCTAACGAATAAATTAGGTATACATGTTAGACCTGCATCTCTTATTGCTAAAACTGCCTCTAACTATAGGTCTAAATTCATAATACGAAAAGATAGTATGGAAGTAAACGGTAAAAGTGTTATGGGAATAATGATGCTGGCTGCTGGACACATGACAAAGTTAGAACTTATCATTGATGGTGTGGATGAGAGAGAATTAATGGATGAAATAGTTAGCCTTTTTGAAAATAAATTTGGAGAAGAATGATTCTCACCACGAAGCTCACGAAAGACACAAAGTTTATTCGTAAATAGAGAATAAAAAATTTCTTTGTGTTCTTTGTGCTCTTTGTGGTAAAAATTTTCAAGGGAGAATGATGAAAATTTTAAAAGGATGTCCAATTGCGTCAGGCTTGTCCGCTGGAAAAGTTGCTATTATTAAAAAAACTACTTATCAGGTATCTAAAGAAAAAATTGATAGTATTTCTGTAAAAAATCATATAGATAGGTTTTACAAAGCTCTGGATAAATCAATAGTAGAATTAGAATTCCTTTCATCCATTTTAGAATCAGATGCAAAAGAAGAGCGCGCAATATTGCTATCTCATCGCGAAATGCTCAGAGATAAGGTTTTCGCTGATGAAACTATATCAAAAATTAAAGATGAATTAATGTCAGCTGAATATGCTGTTCATTCCTATTTTGAGAAATTAATAAACCATTTATCTAATGTAGATAATGAGTTTTTAGCACAAAGAAAAGAAGATTTACAAGACATAAGAACCCGCATAATACACAATCTATACGATGGTTCTGATGAACTTTATCAACTTATTCCTAACAATAAAATAATAGTAATTGAAGAAATTACGCCATCTTTTGTTTTTCATGTAAGGAACAGAAATATTTTAGGAATTATAGCTGAAAAAGGAGCTCCGAAATCCCACTCAGCAATAGTTGCCAAATCCATTGGTATCCCTGTTATTTTTGATATAAAGGGTGCATTACATCAGATTCATAATGATGATTTTATCATTATTGATGGAACTTTAGGCACTATAATATTAGAGCCTGATGCTAAACAGATTGCGGACTTTAAAAAACAAAAGGAAAGAGAAAGAAAAGCCGCAGCTGAAAGAGTGAAATTGAGTAAACTCCCGGCAATAACAAAAGACCAATATAGAATACAATTAATGGGTAACATTGAATTTCCAGAGGAAGCTAAAAAGCCCGAGTTTCAATGTGCTGATGGAATTGGTCTTTTTAGAACTGAGTTTCTCTATTTTGCTGAAAATACCTTTCCGCCTGCCCAAAAACAGTTTGAAATCTATCGTGATTTGGCTTTGTCGCTGCCTGAAAATAACCCTGTATATATTCGCACATTTGATGTTGGCGGTGATAAGTTAAGTAAGGAGTTTGGACTTAGTAGCGAATCAAATCCATATCTTGGATGTAGAGGCATCAGGTTCTCGCTAAGGTTTCCAAAGATTTTCAGAGAACAGATAAAAGGAATTTTACAGGCAAGTGTGTATGGTAATCTTAAAATTATGCTCCCAATGGTCAGTACAATAGATGAGGTTATAAGGGCCAAAAAATTAATTAATGATGTGAAAAAATTACTTGGAAAAGATAATATCTCTTTTAATAAAAATATTGAAATAGGTATTATGGTTGAAGTTCCTTCTGCTGCTTTACTTGCTAAAAACCTGGCAGAAATTACAGACTTTTTTAGTATTGGAACTAATGATTTAACACAGTATATTTTAGCGGCTGACCGTGATAATGAGACATTATCTGAAGAGTTTAATTACTTTCATCCTGCTGTGTTACAACTTATTGAGATGACTATAAATGCTGCAAACAAAGTAGGAATTGATATTAGCCTTTGTGGAGAGATGGCTGGAGACCCAATGGCTGTCCCATTGTTATTAGGTATGGGATTGAGAATTTTTAGTGTTAATTCTGACAATTTTTTAACAACTAAAAAACAAATACGAAATTATAATTTAAAGGATTTACAGAATAAATATAATAAAATGAAATTTAAGTCGCGTGAGGAGATTGAAAAGTTTTATAAATCTTTAATTAAGGATAAGGGAAATTGATTTAACTTGCTAAAGTTACATTTGATTTTAAACCTTTAAAACATAATTGGATATTAAAAAAGAGAAAAGGAGTAAAATGTCATTAATCAATTTAGATTATTCCGGTAATTACAACAGATTGGATACTGAAAAGATGTATGAGCAAATCGTCTCATTACCGAATCAGATAGAGGAGACATACTTTAACCAGGAACCACATGAATTGGTTCGGTTTTATATTAATATTAAAAAGGTCTTCATTTGTGGAATGGGTGGTTCTGCTATTGCAGGAGATATAGCTAAAAGTCTTTTTGAAGATAAGATGCCCATTTATGTTATTAAAGATTACAATTTGCCAAATTATATTGATAATTCCACTTTAGGAATCGTATGCAGTTATTCAGGTAATACTGAAGAAACGGTAGCCTGTTTTGAAACCTTAAAACATAATGGAGCTCAGATTGCTATGATTACTTCTGGTGGCATCTTGAAGCATTTTTCCAGGGAAGGTTATCTAATAAAGTTAATTCCAGGTGGATTTCAGCCAAGAGCTGCTCTTGGTTATCTGTTCTTTTCAATTGTAAAAGTATTAGAGGAACTTAAACTTATCTCAAACCAGAAAATAAATGTAAAACTTACCCTTTTAAATCTTAAAAATAAATTGAAACTCATTTCAAAAGATATCAAGATTGAGACTAATATTGCAAAACAAATGGCATTAAAGATATATAGAAAGATACCTGTAATTTATAGCAGTAATCCGAAATTATATCCACTCGCGTATAGGCTTAAATGCCAATTTAATGAGAACTCAAAAAACCACGCATTTAGCAATACATTCTCTGAAATGAATCATAACGAAATTGAAGGATGGGAATCAAAAAATCCAAATTTAATTCCGATTTTCATCAGAGACTTTAAAGAGGAAGATAAATATTTAAATCGGTTACAGGCTTTTCAAAATGTTTTTAATAATGAAAATATTGAATTTTTAGAGATTTATACTGATGGGAAAACATTAATGGGTAGGATGTTCTCTACAATTCTATTTTGTGATATGATTAGTTATTATCTGGCAATTTTAAATAAGATTAATCCATCAACAATTAATTACATTGACTATCTAAAAAAGTCTATTTAATGAAGAAAAATTACTTATAAAATATACATTCCAATGTATAAGAAGATGATAAGCCAATACAAAATTCCTTTTGATATATCAATACAAATCGCACAATAAAGGATTATGGTATGCGAGTACATCAAACTGTTTTTGAAAATAAGGAAAAATTTTTTGAGGCTACAGTTTATTATGTTAATGAAGAATATAATGTTCGGTGAGATAATATTTCAAAAAAATATCTATTGACCATTTTAAATCTGCCCAAGATATAGCTCACGAGGTTTTGAAGATTTGAAATCTTTCCGAATCTTTATAAATTTTTATAAATCTTTATTAATCTTTCAAGTTATATAAAATGAAAACCATCGCAGTCGCAACTCTGGGTTGTAAAACAAACCAATACGAAACAGAAGCAGTTTTAAGTCAATTTATTAAGTCTGGATACAAGCTTGTTGATTTTTCTCAATCTGCAGACATCTATTTAATAAATACTTGCTGTGTTACAAACAGAGCTGAATATAAATCCCGCTATCTTGTTAGAAAAGCTATTGCACAGAAAAAATCTGACACTAAAATTGTTGTGGCTGGCTGTTATGTTGAAAATGAACCTGATTTTTTTTCACAGCTTAATAATAGTATTCTAACTTTTACAAATAATGAAAAAGGTCAAATATTTGATTGTATAGTAAATAATAGCATTAAGGATAAAACCATAAATTTATCCAACGAGTTTGTAGAACTAACCACAGATAAATTTTATCTTCATACTCGTGTGCCACTTAAGGTGCAAGATGGATGTGATTTTTTTTGCTCATATTGCATTTTACCTTATGTAAGGAGAAAACCGAGAAGTAGGAAACCAGAAAATGTTATCACACAGGTTAAAAAATTAGTAAAAAATGGTGTAAAAGAAATTGTATTAACAGGCATAAATCTTGGGCTTTATGGTCGGGAATTTAACGAATATTCTCTCATTGATTTGATAGAAGATTTAAGTTCTAAAACTGATATTCAAAGAATTAGATTGAGCTCTATTGAGCCAATGTTCTTTAGTGATAGGTTGATTAAATATATTGCAAATAATGAGAAAATCTGTCATCATTTTCATATTCCGCTTCAAAGTGGGTCAGATAAAGTTTTAAAAAATATGAATCGTTGCTATACTGCAGACGATTTTCAGAAAATTATTTATAATATAAAGTATGAAATCCCTGATGCTGCTATCGGCTGCGATGTTATTGTCGGATTTCCTGGCGAGACTGACAAAGAGTTTGAGAAAACATTTGCATTTCTTGACAGATTGGATATTAGTTATTTACATATCTTTCGTTATTCACCCCGTGAAATAAAATCAGAGATTTTAATGCGAAGCATTATTTCACAGGATGCACCTCGTCTAAAAACTGCAGCTGTTGAAATGAAATGTGAAATTAATGGTGTTAAGAAAAGGAATCGTATGCATAGACTTTTAAAATTGAATGCCGCAAAGAAAAGGAAATATTTTAACTATCTCATTGAAAATCGGTTACCATTAAAGGCTGTATTAGAAAGCCAGGAAAATGGCTTGTGGACGGCGGTTTCAGACCACTATGTCAGAATTTATTTAAAAGATAAAAATGCTAAAAAAGGCGAATTGAAGAATTTAGTTGCCAGAAAAAATTATCAAAAAAATAATGGTCTTTTGGTTGAAAAATATAACTCAGAGAGAAAAACATAAGAAATGATAAAAGAATATAAAGGAAGACAAGAAACTAAATCAGGCGTTTTATGATTTGGGGATTTGGAGATTTAGAGATTTGGAGATCAACAAATCAACAAATTACCAAATCAACAAATAATAATTATGAATAGAGAAGTATTAAAGGAAAGAACAAAACAATTTGCATTGCGGATTATAAAAGTTGTGGAAGCCTTGCCCGAAACCGTTACAGGACGGGCAATTGGTAATCAATTAATTCGCTCCGGCACTTCTGTTGGCGCCAACTACCGCGCTGCGTGCAGAGGAAGATCTAAAACAGAGTTTAATTCTAAATTGCATATTGTATTGGAAGAAGCTGATGAAAGTTTATTTTGGTTGGAACTGATTATAGAAACAGAACTTTTACCGGAAAATAAAATTCAATCATTATTAAAAGAAGCAACCGAACTTACTGCAATATTTGCAAAATCCTATCAAACAGCAAAGAAAAATAAATGATGAAATCACCCAATCACCAAATCCCCAAATCTCCAAATCAACAAATGCCGTTTTAGTAAAGAATAATTTTCTAAAAGGTTAAGACAGATGGAAAGCGAATATAAAGGAAAGAGAATGATAGAAAGGGCAGAAAGCCGATTCTGGGCCTATGATTTGGATACTAAAGATTCTCAAAAAGATTTAATACTATTAGATAATGTCCAATTTATTTATGAACTATCTTTAGCAGAGTTAGAGTTGAAAGCTTTAGGTGTTGATTTTGAGGTAACGAATGGATTACGGGAATTTAGAGTATTGAATAAGTCGGAAAAACAAAAAGAGTTAATAAAGAGAAAAGGCTCATATTATAAAACTATTGATGGAGAATATACCGACTATTTCTATATAATTCAGAAAAATCAAACCCGTTCTGTAAACCAATATCTAACTCACTGGATTTATCCTTACAAAGGAAAATTTCATCCTCAGATGATTAGGGCATTGTTGAATATTATTGGACTCAAATCGGGTGACACAGTTCTTGACCCATTTATGGGAAGTGGAACCACGGCTGTTGAAGCACAATTGCTTGCTATAAATTGTATTGGTATTGATGTATCTCCACTATGTGCTATACAGGGTGGAGTTAAAACAGAAGCTATTTATGTTTTAGACGAAATTTTGGCACTAAAAGACGAAATTCTTTCTAAGCTTGAGCCAAATTTGTTCTCTTCAGAGACAAACTATTATAGAATGGTTGAAAGATTAACTTCTAATACAAGAGTTAAGGATTTTTATAAAATGGCAAGACTGTTAGCAGTAAGTGATAATTCAAGAAGAAAAAGAAACTTCAAAACTTCTTTTATTAAAAACTTAAGCCTTATGATTACTTCAGTAAAAGATTTTATAGAAATAAAAGAAAGACTGAATTTAAAACTTGGTGATGTAAAAATTGGAATTGGAGATTCTAGAAATATCAAATTACCTAATAATTCTGTTGATGGAATAATTACATCTCCACCATATTCAATTGCTCTTGACTATGTTCAAAATGATGCTCACTCACTTAAAGATTTAGGTTATGATATATTAGAAATGAGAAACAATTTTATTGGTGTTCGAGGAGTTGGAATAAATAAAGTTAAATTTTATAATGAAGACATAAAAAAGTCTTATGATGAAATGTATAGAGTACTTAAACCTAATAAATATGCTGTTATTGTCATTGGAAATGCGACTTATCAAGGACGAGAAGTAAAAACGGTAGAATTTACTATTGAATATATGAAAGGTCTTGGATTCAAACTTGTAAAAAATATAAACAAAATAATCTTTGGTCTTTATAATGTGATGAAAAGAGAAAATATATTAATATTTAGGAAGGAGAAATAAGTGGAAACGAACGGGCTAAAAACCAGAATGAATAATTATGAAAGAATCATAAAAGAAATATTAGGTGCATTTAGCAAGCTTGAATTTCATATCATTGTAGAATCTACAATCCATAAGAGAATTATTCCTATAAATAAAGAAGATGAAAAAGATAAACAATTATTACAAGATATTTACCTTATAGCCAATAATTTTGCTCTTGAGTACAACACAACTCCAATAACTTTTGACCTTTATAAGACATTATGCAAGCCACCAAGACCAAAAAGTTTTCGGAATAATGAAGTGGGTATTTTTGCAGATAAGATAATTCCTGCATTTTTTGATAGAAACAGAGATAAAATTAAGACTATAAATTCCTTTAAGAGATTACCATTAATGGGTTATCCTGATGAAGTCATTATTGATAATTATGGTCGGGTTACCTACCTTGAAGTAAAAACAACATCAAGACGCAATGTAGGTTCTCCAAGAGATTTCTTTTTTTCTCCACTAAAAAATTCAAAGAAAAAGATTAAAGAAGATGCTAGACATTTGTTATTGTGTTTTGATACATTTGAGCGAAAAGAAAAAGAATTTATTATTACTGGCTGGTGTCTTATAGAATTGTTTAACATAAGAGTATCGATGAAACCAGAATTTAATACAAACAATTTAGAATTATATAGAAAAGAACATATTCTATTTAATGTGAATTATTAATGAAGAGCGAAAAACATGAAACTTATTTGTAAAAACTGTGGAAATGACAGAATTTTTATAGCTAACTATTTTTATTCGTGTGAAGTGGATAATAATGGTAATAAAATAGAACCTGAAGAAATGAATTATGAACCAGAGTATTATTGCGAAAAATGTGGTTCTGGAGATATAGAAATTATTTTTGAATGAAATTTATATAGCCTTGATGCTAAGAATCAATAACCTGAAAAAAGTTTCAATGGCAAAATTGTCCTTTATGGCATCAATTTCAATATTGAATGTAGTAAGGATTGAGTTATTATTGGCAGAATCAGGTTGCCAAAAATTTAGACTCCTTAATTATTGATATTAAAAGAAATTCTAAGATATTATAATCCGCCAGATGGCAGATTAAAATGAAAGGTAGTTAAATCATGAAAAAAATTATCCTTATAATTTTAATTGTATTATTTTTTGCCCTTCCATTAAATGCTTTAGAATTCGGCAAGAACAAAGTCAAATATGAAGATATTGACTG
>CAYNOU010000015.1:0-14998 GCA_964398885.1 uncultured Candidatus Cloacimonadota bacterium
TTTAAAAAAAGTCAATGAAAATATAACCAAAAAAATAAAACTTATATGTAGGAGGTATATAATGACTAAAAGAAGTATATCAATAATAATCCTTATCCTGTTATTAAGTGTTATGCAATTAACAGGGGAGGATTATTATCAAGGCAGATTGAACATTAAGGTTCAATCTCCATTTTCTATTATAAATAAGGTAAATGGGATTATTGAGACTGAGCAGAATTGGTTTAATAATCTGGCGGTAGAATATCAGATAAGCGATTTGAAAAAGATTTTTCATGTTGACTATGTGCCTTTTTTACAATGGTATACTTTAGAATTTCCTGATAGTATATCTGTTGAGATGGTGTTAAACAGTTTTCAAACGAAGTCAGAAATAATCATAGCTGAACCTTCCTACAGATATGAGTTATGCTATATTCCGGATGATTCGCTCTATTACAATCAATGGGCATTACCAAAAATACAGGCAGAAGATGCCTGGGAGATTGAAACAGGCAGTGAAGATGTAATTGTTGGAGTGATAGATACAGGTATAGATTTAGGTAATCCAGATTCATTATTTTCTGATGGACCACATCCTGATTTAGACAACAATATTATAAAAGATGAATATGGCGAAGTCTTTGGTCATAATTTTATAAATCCAGATTGGCCTAATGTTCCTTTTGATGAGAATGGCCACGGGACCCATGTTTCCGGTATCATCGCAGCGGTTACCAATAACAATATAGGTGTAGCAGGTTTAGCAGGAGGTTGGGGTGAAATTGGTGGTGTAAAGATTATGCCTGTGAAGGTTTTCCCACGAAGTGGTGGTACACCTCCAAATATAGTTGCAGCTGGGATTCTATGGGCAGCAGACCCTGATGGAAATCCTGCTTCAGATGATGGCTGTGATATAATCAATATGAGTTGGGGAGGTCCAACATCCTCTGTAATTGAATTAGCGATTGATAGTGCCTATGCTTGGGGAATTACTCTTATTGCTTCTGCTGGTAATGGCTATACTACAGATTATACATATTCTTATCCTGCGAAGTATCCTGAGGTAATTGCTGTTGTTTCTACGGATAGTACTGATACGAAATCAGATTTTTCAACTTATGGTTACTGGACGGATATTTCTGCTCCTGGTGGTTATGATATACCTTTGCACAGACCTGAAAATATACTATCAACCACTCCACATTATCCAGGATTCTATTTTCACGAGTTAACTGACCCTAAATATCATATGGAGATGAACTATGATTATGCTGATGGTACTTCAATGGCTGCTCCCTATATAGCAGGATTAACTGCATTGATAAAATCACATTTTCCAGGGATAACCAATGACTCAATTAGAGAGAGGATATTAGGCACAACAGATGAACTTAATCTTATAAAGCAGGAACATATTGGAAAAGTCGGCGCTGGAAGAATAAATACATATCATGCTCTAATAGACGACCCTCATCCTAATATTATGGCTCATAGTTTGACTATAATAGACGGAAATAATGGTATTTTTGAGTGTGGAGAAATTGCGGAGTTAGAAATAGAACTAAAAAACTGGTGGATTGATGCATATAGTGTTACAGGCACTCTTTATACAGATGACCCTGCAATAACAATCAGTAATAATGAATTAGATTGGGGTGATATTAGTCAGGATTCAGTTGCCAGTCACACTCCATTACCTGAGGTAATCGATAGTAGTTTAGAGCCAAGAGTTATTACCTTACAACTTGAGATTGAAGTTGATAATATGGAAACAAAAATTTTGCATATCCCATTAGAACTTCATCCTAATGTTAATACATCTCTTCTTGATACAATTGCTCTTGCTGGGGAGGAGATAACAACCAGAACTGTTTTAGAGGATATAGATAATGATGGAATTGATGAAATTATTATTGGTGCTTCTAATGGAAATGTATATATTTACAATCACCCTGATAATATCATTACTTTAGAGACCAGTGCTGAAATAAATTGTACGCCAGCAGTAGGAGATATTGATAATGATGGAGAGATGGAGATCGTTGCAGGCAATGATAATGGAGAAGTATGGGTTTGGGATTATCAAGGTAATGTTCAATTTACAATATCTAGTGATGAGATAGGTGGAAAAGTTACAAATAATATTGTTATTGAAGATGTAACAGAAGATGGTCAGCAAGAAATTATTGTAACCACAAAGTATTGGGGTGGAGGAATTGACGGATTCCATATTATTGATATAGAGAATCAACAAGTACATTCTCAACCAGTGGGTAAAATAGAAGTTCCAATATCAGTGGCAGATGTTAATAATGATTCAAAAAAGGAGATTCTATTGAATATTGATTCTGGCTATGCTATTGCTTTTAAGGTATATTCTGTTAATTCTGATTATAGTATTATAGAAGAGTTTTCTACTTCTGTAGGAAGTGCAATACGACATTCGTTATCTGGACCAATAGTAGCAAATATAAAAGATGAATATCCTTCCGAAAATGATCTACCAGAAATTATAATAAGTTACTACCAATTTGACAACACCGCTGGAAGATATTATCAGGTATCAGATAATATAGCAGTATATCATTTTGGAGAAGAAAATCCGGTATGGTCTATGGATTATCCTGCTATGGATAAAAAGTCTCAAATCATTGTGGGAGATTTTTCTAAATATGATGATGGATTGGAAATAATATTCTATAGTTGGTATTTTTATAGATTATTGGATTGTGATGGAAATGAGATTGAGCATACAAATTTAATTGATTCAGATAATATTTCTCAAATCTTTTGTGATCTTGACAATAGCGATTACCAAGAATTCATTTCATTATCCAATGATTTTCTTACTGTTTTTGATAATAAATTCAATGAATTGCCAGGATGGAAAGTAATTAGCACTGATAGCAAATTTGTAAATATATCAGTTGGTAATGTTATTTCTAACAACGATAACAGTATCATTTTAACAACTGAAGATGGAAAAATCTATGCATTTCCAATAGACTATTCCCCAACATCCATTTCCGAATGGCCTCAATACCAAAACAATGCCCGAAATACAGGCTGCTATTTCCAGCCCTTACCAGAGGATATTGCCCAGGACATCACTGTCAAACATAATGCAGTAATTGATAAGACAATAGGATTTCCAGCCAAAGGTGTCACACTTACAGTTGAATCTGGCAATGAAATCCTTTTCAAGCCATTAGGTTCTATTTGTGGTGGAAATATCTTTGCTGTCGGAACAGAAGACGATTCAATAACATTTGCAGGTCTTTGTGCTGATACAACAAAAGAATATTGGGATGGAATTTCTATTGTGAAAGATAGCCAGTGTCATTTCAAACATTGCAATTTGCAAAATGCTATTTCTGCAATTTTCATGGAAGATATTGGGAATCAGTATATTGAAAACTGTATTATAGAAAATAATGCTACTGGTATCTTTCTGTATAACTCATCACCAATTATAAAGGAAAACATCATCACCTGGAATGATTTTGGAATTGCAGGCCTCCACAATAGTATGCCTATTCTTACAGATTTAAGTGAACAACACATTCCCTTTGCAAATGCTTTAGTTGGTAATACATTGAATATTTTCCTTGATGGTTCTATAACCTACTTGAATAATGGACAAAATGATATATTCAGTTTAGGAGAAGAGTATTATATCAGACTAAGGAACTATCCTGATAGGTTTTTAGAAGCAAGGCGAAATTATTGGGGTACAACTGATATTGAGGAAATCTATACTCATCTTGACCCTGCTGATAAATTTATTATTGAACCAATATGTGAAGAGCCAAATACTTCCTATTTTCCTTATATTTCATCAGAGTTTGATTTACTAAGAGAAGCATATACTTATCTTGGTAATGAGGATTATGTAAATGCTGAAATTAGTTTCAAAAATTTAATTGCGACTTATCCGGAAACACAAGAAGCAGACCAATCTATAAGTGGTTTATTCATTTGTTATAAAGAATCTGAAGGTAATTGGGATGAATTTGAAACTTACATAAATAACCTGTTGAATCAACCAGGTATATCAGAAACTTCCCAGAAATTATGGTTCAGTTATCTTAATTTATGCAAAAGAGAGAAAGAAGAATATGATATTGCTATTGCCAATTATGAATCTATACTGGAAAATAATCCCACCTATGAGGATTCTTGCTATGCTGTGATAGATATTGGGAATACATATTTAGAAGCAGGTAATGGTGGGAAAAGTATCTCTGGTAAATATCCTGAGTTGATTCCGCTTTCAGCAGAATTGCATCAGAAAAAATCAAGAGAGTTGTTGAATTCAATATTAACTGGCAAAAAGATTCGTTCACAGAAACCAGAGATTAGTAAACTTATTCTCCATCAGAACTATCCTAATCCTTACAAGCATAATACAACTATCAGTTATGCTATACCAAAATCTGGGACAGTCTCACTGAAGATTTATAACATCAAAGGTCAATTAGTAAAAACTGTTGTAAATGAGCATAAAGAAAAAGGTTATTATACAGAAATCTGGGATGGTAGAAATGACAATGGCAAAAAACTGGCAAATGGCATTTACTTCTATAAGATAAAGATTGAAGGCAAATCAAAGGTAAAAAAGATGCTATTACTGCGCTGACGAGTTAGTTGTACGTTAGTAGTTAATATTCCAGGGGTGGTTTTATCCACCCCTGTATTTTTACAGAGGAAAAACAAAATAATTGACACGAAAAAGTGATAAAGGGATTTTTTTATAAAAAAGGAGTAAGTATGAATCATCAAATTTCAAAGAGAGCTATTATTGGAAAAGAAACAAAGATTGGCTTCAATGTAATCATTGAGGATGATGTGCAAATTGGAAATAACTGCCTAATAGGCCATAATGTTATTATTCATAGAGGTGCAAAGATTGGGGATGAAGTGAGAATTGATGATAACACAATTATTTGTAAGGAACCACTTTTTGCCCCACGAAGTATTTTTAAAGCAAAGAAGTTTGCCCCATCCGTGATTGGAAATAATTGCTTGATTGGAGCGAATGTTGTTATTTATGTTGGCTCTGTTATTGGCAAGAGAAATCTAATTGCTGACCTTTCTACCATTCGGGAAGATGTAGAAATTGGTGATTTGAATATTATCGGGAGAAATGTAACAATAGAAAATTTTGTAAATATTGGCAACCGTAATAAATTTGAAACTAATTCATATATCACTGCCTATTCAGAGATTGGTGATTATTGCTTTATAGCTCCTGCAGTTGCTACAAGTAATGATAATTATATGGGTCGTGATAAAGAACGATATAAACATTTTAAGGGAGTTACAATAAAAACAGGTGGCAGGATAGGCGTTAATGCAACAATTCTACCCGGGAAAATAATTGAGGAAGACGCGATGGTTGCTGCAGGTGCTATTGTCACAAAAAATGTACCTAAAGAAAAGATCGTTATAGGAAATCCTGCTTATGTTTTTCGTAATGTAGATGAAAAACAGCTTCTAAGAAACAATTTAGATAAATAGTTTTACATAACATAAATAAGACTAAAAAACAGGTCAAGGTGTGTACCCAATATGAAACATACATGTCCCGAAAACAAATCGGGACACCCCATTAAATAGGAAAAGATTTAATCCCAGTGAAATAGGAAGAAATTTCACAGGGTAGGCGGGTCAAGCAAAGGAGTATGAAAATTTTACTTGTTTTGGAGTAGGCGAGTCTCTCGCCGTATTTAGCCGACGGAGTCGGCTACTCCAAATAATTTAAGGGATTTACATATGAAAAAGAAAGCATTAGTAATTATTCCAACTTATAATGAGTCAGAAAATATCGCTGTTTTGATTCCTGAAATATTAAAACAGGATGAGATTATTGAAACTCTAATTGTGGATGATAACTCTCCTGATGGAACATCAGGAATTGTAAAAGATATTATGACAGACAACCCCAGAGTCCACCTTTTAAAGCGTGAGAAAAAGCAGGGTTTAGGCAGTGCATATATTGCTGGATTCAAGTATGCCATACAGAATAAATATGATTATATTTTTGAAATGGATGCAGACTTTTCACATAATCCTGACAAATTACCCGAACTTCTTAATGCTATAAAGACCAATGACTTAGTAATCGGCTCAAGATACATAACCGGGGTGAATGTAGTAAATTGGCCTGCCCGTCGTTTACTATTAAGTCTTATGGCATCAAAATATGTACGGATAATAACTAGAATGCCAGTAAAAGACCCCACTGCAGGATTCAAATGTTTTCGCAGAGAAGTTTTAGAAGCAATAGATCTTGACAATGTTCTTTCTGATGGCTATTCATTTCAGATAGAAGTGAATTACAAAGTTTGGAAAAAGGGCTTTCGTATTAAAGAAATTCCAATTATATTTGTTGAACGACGAAGCGGAAAATCTAAAATGTCAAAAAAGATTGTAAAAGAAGCAATTTTTATTGTTTGGAAGTTAAGGATATTTCCAAAATATTGGGCAAAAAGACGAAGAAAACATTTAAAGAAAAGAAATACTTGACGGTAAAGCTTTTTTCACAAATAGATATTTATAATATGAAACATTCATTTCAGCGAAGTGACACCCCAGTTAAATATAAAAAAAAGGTTTAACGGGGCAGGCAAAAGAACATAAAAATTATTAATAACTTAAAATAGTCCGCCAGTCCTCCTGATGTATCGGGACGACTCCGTCTCGGAGCTGACGGATAAAATATTGTTTGTGTTTACCCCGTGAAATAAAAGTGTATAGAAATGATAGGCAATTATAATAACATAATATTTCACGGGGTGAAGTTCGTGTAGTTCGTGGCAAAAAAGAGATTTTCATATGAAAACAAAAATTAAGACAATAATTGATTACCTTTTTATCACTGCTGGGGCAATGATAATGAGCTTGTCATTGGTATCATTCCTTTCACCAAACAAGATTGCTGCTGGTGGAGTAAGTGGTTTGGCTATTGTATTTCATCATCTTTTTAAAATTCCTATTGGAATTACGATGTTAATTTTTAATATCCCTCTTTTCCTAATTGGTATTAAACATTTAGGTAAAAGATTTGGTATTAGAACTCTTTTTGGTATGATTAGCTTCTCAGTATTTACAGATTTTTTTGATAAGATATTACACTTTCAAGCTATTACTAACGAACCATTACTTGCTTCACTTTATGGAGGGCTTCTGATAGGTGTTGGATTGGGGATTATCTTTAAAGTGCGAGGTTCAACAGGTGGTTCTGATATTGTGGCACAGATATTTAGCCATAAAGGGATAATGAGCGCAGGTAATACTTTTCTTTTAATTGATTTTATTGTTATCAGTTTTGCAGGTATATCATTTCAGAGAATTGAATATGCTCTCTGGGGTTTTATTGGACTCTATGTTTCAAGCAGAGTTATTGATGTGATTATTTCTGGTTTTGGTTATGCTAAAGCCTGTTATATAATTTCAAAAAAGTCTGAAGTAATTAAAGATGAAATTTTTGATAAGATGAATCGCGGAGTAACTTTTTTTAAAGGCAAAGGTGCATATCTACAAGAGGATAGGAATATTATCTTTTGCATTGTTACAAGAAGAGAAGTAGCAAAATTAAGAGATATTGTTAAAGATATTGATTCTGATGCATTTGTTATTATTCAGGATGTGCATCAGGTTATGGGTAAGGGCTTCAAACCAAGAGAAAATGTGGTTTAATTAATTATAAGCCACGAAAACGCACAAAAATGACACAAAAAATTACGAAAAATTCTTTGGATTCTCCACTTTATCCGCGGTGGAAAAAGGAGTTAACAAAATGACAAAATTAGGTGTAAATATTGATCATATAGCAACAATCCGTCAGGCAAGAAAAACAATTGAGCCTGACCCGGTTGAAGCAGCATTTATTGCAGAAAAAAATGGTGCTGACCAGATAACAATACATTTGCGTGAAGACCGACGGCACATTCAGGATAGAGATTTGCGAATATTGAGAGAAACAGTTCAAACAAGATTAAATTTAGAAATGGCTCCAACTACTGAATTGATTGCAATTGCAAAAGCTGTTCATCCTGATTCTGTAACTCTGGTTCCTGAAAAAAGAGAAGAAGTAACAACTGAAGGTGGTCTTAATGTTGATATTAAAGGACTTGAGGAAAAAATTGCTGAACTTAAATCTGCTAAAATAAAAGTAAGCCTGTTTATTGACCCGGATATTGAAGTAATTAAGAAAGCCAGTAAACTTGGAACAGATGCTATTGAAATTCATACTGGTTACTTTGCGAACTCAGAATCTGAAAAAGATATTAAAAATGAGGTAAAAAGAATTAGAGATGCAGCTCATACTGCTAAAAAATTGGATTTATATGTTGCTGCTGGTCACGGAATAACTTATTTTAATATTCATCATTTGAAAGGTATCACTGAAATTGAAGAATATAATATCGGGCATACAATTATTTCCCGTGCAGTTATTGTTGGGCTTGGTCAAGCGGTTAGAGAGATGAAAGCATTAATAGGCTAAAAGGTTTTAAAGTTTGAAAGTTTGAATACAAAGTAATGCTCATCCGTCAGCGGATTGGCCACTAATTATGCTTCTTTACAATTTTATTATCACACTATTATTTATACTTTTGGGACCATATTTTCTCATTAGATTAATTACAAAAAACAAAGATTGGAAATGGCGACTTGGTTTTGGAAAATATCCACAAACTAATAAGAAAAAAATCTGGATTCATGCTTCATCTGTTGGAGAGATAAACGGTTTAACTTCTTTGATAAATAAAATTACCGCCGAACATAAGAACTGTTTTGTTTATCTATCTACAATGACATTAACA
The DNA here is from genome assembly GCA_964398885.1 of uncultured Candidatus Cloacimonadota bacterium. Taxonomy (GTDB): domain Bacteria; phylum Cloacimonadota; class Cloacimonadia; order JGIOTU-2; family JGIOTU-2; genus JAGMCF01. Next base: position 8,811 of record CAYNOU010000015.1, read on the forward strand.
GGCCAGGAACGAGCAGAAAAGATAGCTTTGAAACATCCTCAAAATATATTTCCATTTCTTTTTCCACTGGATATTCCCTGGATTATGATAATAGTTTTGACTAAAATAAAACCAAAGTTACTTATTCTAACAGAAACTGAGATTTGGCCTGTTCTTATCTATTATGCTAAAAAGATAGGATGTAAAATTTTGTTGATAAATGCTCGTTTGTCTGAGAGGTCTGTGAAAAACTACAAAAAATTCCAGGTATTTTTTGATGAGGTAATCAGTAAAATAGATCTTATCTCTGCTCAATCAAAAACGGATAAAGATGGATTTAGTGAATTTGGAAATAAGAATGTTAAAATAAATGGCAATTTGAAATTTGCACTTTCTTTATCTGGGTTTGATGAAAATAGAATAAAAAGTGATTGGAAAATAAAATCTAATTTTGTAATAGTTTTTGGGAGTAGCAGACCAGGAGAAGAAGAATTAGTTGTGGATTTGCATAAATTTCTAATCGCACAAGAAGTCAATCATCAAATTATTCTTGCACCACGCCATTTGAATAGATTACCTGAGGTTGAAAAACTATTAAAAGCTAATAATTTAAAATATGAAAAGTTGTCTGAGCTTAAAAGTAAATATGATATTCTTCTGATTGACAGAATGGGGGAGTTGACAAAAGCATATTCAATTTCAAATTTGGCAGTAATTGGTGGAAGTTTTTATGATTTTGGTGGTCATAATCCACTTGAAGCAGCTTATTTCGGCAAGCCGATTTTGATGGGAAAATTTCATCAGAGTTGTAGGAAAACAGTTGAAATGTTATTGAAATATAACGCAATTGAGATTGTTGATAAAGATGATTTAAATCAAAAAATTTTATATTTATGTAAACATCCTGAAATAAGAAAGAAAATGGGAAACTCTGCTAAAATGGTGATGGAAAGAAACAAAGATTCATTAGAAAAAACATTAAAAGTAATTGAAAGATATTTATAAATAAAGAAGGTATTGATGAAAAAAGCATTATATTACAAAAAGTTAGATAACAACAAAGTCCAATGTGAGTTATGTCCACAAATGTGTGTAATTCCTGAAGGAAAAACAGGTATTTGCTTCGGAAGAAGAAATATTGGTGGTGAATTATTCGCAGAAAACTATGGACAAACTATTTCAATTTCTATGGACCCTATTGAGAAAAAGCCATTGTATCATTTTTATCCTGGAAGAGACATTTTGTCAATCGGACCAAATGGCTGCAATCTTCGCTGTAAGTTCTGCCAAAATTATCATATATCACAGCAGATTAGTCCAACACAAAAAATAACCCCTGAAGAGCTTTTACAATATTGTAAACAAACAAATTCAATAGGAGTGGCATACACATACACTGAACCGATTATCTGGTATGAATTTATTTATGATTCTGCAAGATTATTACACGAAAATGGGAAAGTAGCTGTTTTGGTAACAAATGGCTCAATAAATGAAGAACCATTAAGAGAAATTCTTCCTCTTATTGATGCGATGAATATTGACCTGAAAGCCTTTACTGATGAGTTCTACAAAAAATATTGTTCAGGTAACTTAAAAACAGTTAAGAATACTATCAAAATTTCTGCTTCACAGACACACATTGAAATTACTGACCTTATAATTCCTGATTTGAATGACAGCACAAAAGAGATTCAAAATTTAGTTGATTTCATTGCTAATATTGATAATGAAATTCCTTTACATTTTTCCAGATATTTTCCTGCGTATAAGTTAAATAAACCTCCGACTCCTGCAAGCACTTTACGAAATGCTTATGAGATTGCAAAGAAAAAGTTGAAATATGTATATGTGGGAAATATCAATCTAACAAATACCAGCGATACATTTTGTCCAAATTGCGGAGAGCGTTTGATTAAAAGAGGCGGTTTTTACTCTGAGGTAATTAATATTGATGAACAAAATCGTTGCAAAAAATGTCATCACAAAATTAAAGGAGTTCACCTTTTTGCTTAGAAAAACTTTACTAAAGTCATTTAATAAAGCAGATATTTCTTTGATAGTAGTGATTATTTTTATAGCAATTATTTCAGGTATTATTGCTTTTCGAAAAGATAATTCAAAAAATTCTTATGCAATTTGTGAAATTGATGGAAAAGTAGTAAAAAAGATATTATTAAGTAAAAGCCAGAGAGTAGATTTAAAAAATGGAATGGAATTGGAAATTAAAAACAGAAGAATACGGGTATCTAAATCGGATTGTCCCCATCAAATCTGTGTTAAACACGGTTGGCTAAAATATAGCAGTGATATTATTGTGTGTGTGCCAAATAGATGTATAATTTATACTGAAAACAAGGATGAGCTTGATTATATTTCTCAATAAAGAAGCAGCGGGACATTCGGGAGCAGTGGCAGGAGAGCGGTAGCAGTTGCCGCTAAACTTTTGTTTATAAATTAATATGAAACATACATATCCCGGAAAAAACTCGGGACACACCCGTCTGGGCGCCTGTCGGGGCTTGGCCCCGCCAAGACTGGCCGAGCCTGAAAGGAATATGAAAATAACACACCCCTCGGCTGAAGTCGTATCCCCTCTTGAGAGGGGTGGACATCCCGATTCATCGGGATGGACGGGGTGTGTAACCTGCCTGTCCGGCGTAGCTTTAGCGTAGACGGGCGTGCTATTTACATATGAAACATAATAAACCATTAGTCTTGTCTGCATTCTCAATAATGGCAGTCCTGTTTTTTATTTTAGAGAATTTTTTGCCGAAACCAGTTCCATTTTTTAGAATTGGTTTAGCAAATGTGTTTGTATTGCTTATTTTGATTAAAATGGATTTTTTTTCAGCTTTGATTGTATCATTATCAAAAGTAATTATTGGCAATCTTTTTTCAGGTTTAATTTTTACTCCAGTAATATTATTTTCATTATTAAGTAGTTTATTTGCACTTATAGCAATGTATTTATCAATAAAAAGTAAGATTGGTTTTAGTCTTATAGGAATAAGTATTATTGGGGCATTGTTTCATAATCTAACCCAACTTGGAGTTGCTTATATATTGCTAATTAGAAATGGAAAAATATTTACACTTTTACCTATTATAGTGGTGTTTTCATTAATTACAGGAATTATAACCGGTTTTATTGCAATTTTACTAAATAACAAATTACAGTTTGACCCAATTTTACAAACTAATCATGCATAAATAAAATTAAATGAAAGAAGTAAAATTTTCAAGGGTATTTTTTACAATCTGTTGCATTATTGTGTTTTTCCTGGGTATAGGTTCAGCTATATTGTATCATTATAGCAAGGAACTTCCACCGATTTCTAAGCTTGAAGAATATGAGCTGATGAGCGGGACCAAGGTTTACGATAAAACTGGAAGATTAGCAAAAATATTTGCAAGTGAGAATCGTAGAAGTATCAGACTTTCTGATGTTTCTGATACTTTGATAAATGCAATTTTATCTATTGAGGATAATAATTTTTATAAGCATAATGGGATAGATATAATTGCAATACTTCGCGCTTTTTGGACAAATCTTACCACTGGCTCAATTCGCCAGGGAGCAAGCACAATCACTCAACAATTAGCGCGGGATATGTTCTTAAATCTTGAACAAACATTTGAGCGAAAACTTAAAGAAGTGCTACTTGCCTTTAAAATTGAACGGACATTTTCAAAAGATCAGATTTTAGAGATGTATCTAAATAAGACATATTTTGGTGCAGGAAATTATGGTATTGAATCTGCTGCTCAGAATTTTTTAGGGAAATCAGCAATGGATTTGAATCTTGCTGAGAGTGCTCTTATCGCTCGTTTACCACAAGCTCCGAGCTATCTTAATCCTCTTAAAAACTATGATGTCGCTGTATTAAGAAGTAAGCAGGTTCTTGATAGAATGTATGAATTAAATAAGATTACTCGTAAACAATATATATCAGCATATAATGATACTATAATAATTCGGAAAAGAAAAGAGCAGAAAGAGCCTACAGATTATTTCCTTGAATATGTTCGTAAGTATGTTGAAAATAAATATGGTTCATCATGCTTATATAATGGTGGGTTAAATGTGTATACAACAATGGATTGGGAGCTGACAAATTATGCGGACTCTATTCTAAATAGGCATCTTCGTAAGTTTGAGGAGAAACAAGATTATGACATCAAATATGATGATTTTCCTCCCGACACCACAGATTTTGACACAAAATACATTCAAGGAGGGGTATATGCAATTGAACCTAATACAGGATATGTGAATGTTATGATAGGGGGGAGAAATTTTAACCATAGCAAATTCAATAGAATGTTGCAAGCTAAACGCCAGCCCGGTTCCGCGTTTAAGCCAATTTTATATACAGCTGCCTTAGCCAATGGATACACTGCTGCCACAATGATAAATGACCTGCATATTGTATTCACTCAAAAAGATACAGTTTTTTGGAAACCACAAAATTATTCTGAAAAATTTTATGGGCTTACTCGTTTACGAAATGCGCTCAAGTATTCTCGTAACATCCCAGCCGTAAGGATTATTTGTGATATTACTCCTCAGGAAGTTGTTAAATATGCAAAAAGGTTGGGAATTGAAAGTCCAGTATATCCCTATTTCTCTTTAGCGCTTGGTTCTACTGAAGTCTATCCAGCAGAATTAATTTCAGCGTATTGTGTATTTGCAAATGGTGGTAAGCGAACTACACCAATTTATATTAAGAGAATTGAAGATGAATCTGGAAAGATTCTTGAAGAACATACTCCACAAGCCTCAAGAGTTATAAGTAAACAGTTAGCCTATGTTATGACAAGTATTATGCAATCAGTTGTTGATGGGGGAACTGCTGCTGGAATTCGTTGGCGAGGCTTTTATCTTCCTGCGGCTGGTAAAACAGGAACAACTGATAATTTTCAGGATGCATGGTGTATTGCATATACAACAAGGTTGGTTCTGGGTATATGGGTAGGTTTTGATGATAATATTACTCTTGGGAAAGGTCAAGCTGGTGCTTATGTGGCAGTGCCACCGTGGCCCTATATTATGAATAGAGCTGTCTATAATAATTCTCCAAAAGACTCAACTGGGAAAGCGATTATTAATGAAGAACTATATCAATTTATAGAACCAGAAGGAATTAAAGAGGTTGATATTTGCGATACAACTGGATTACTTGCTCAACCATTTTGCCATAATGTCTATAAAGAAGTTTTTATTGCTGGAACAGAGCCGACTATTATTTCGGACAGCCTTGGATATAATTTTGAGCCCATAGGATATCAAGATTTAGATTTGGATACTCTCTTTATTAATCTGGATAAGTATGAAAAGAATAAAAAGTAGCCCGAACCTCAGGTTCAGAAAATTGTTATTACGAGGCAGAGCTTCGTGCTACGATAATGATTATTAAACGAATAATAAAATAATGGCTGAATCAGATATATTTGGTTATAGGTATTATTACAAAAGATATCTACCCCATATTCAACCTGTAGATGCAATATTTTTTATTACTTATAATTTGGCTTTAAAAATATCAGACAAATTTTATAAAGAATTACTAAATAGGAAAAAACAATTTAGGAAATCAATAAAGGATAGTAATGAAAAGGAAATAATACAAAGAAAATATAATTTTAATAAGAAACAATTTGATTTTACTGATAATTTTATTGGAAAATATAAGAATTCTCCTAATTGGCTTTTTGACAACCGAATTGCAACGATAGTTAAAGATAGTTTATTTTATAGAGATAGTGAACATTATAATCTTTTATGTTATTGTATTATGCCAAATCATGTTCACATATTAGTCAAACCTCTTCAAAAATCAAACGGAAAACCATATTCTCTGGCTTACATTATGAAGAATCATAAAAGTTTTACTGCTGTACAATCAAATAAGATATTACAAAGAACTGGAATTTTTTGGCAGAGAGGGTATTATGACCATTATGTAAGAAATAAGAAAGAATTTGATAATATAATCGGATATATTTTAAACAACCCGGTTAAAGCAGGCTTAGTTAAAGATTATCAAGATTGGAAGTATAGTTGGTTAAATATTGAATAAAAAAACTGTAGCCCGAACCTCTGGTTCGGAAAAATTGTTATTCCGAAGCGGAATTTCGTATTAAAATGATGACCTCTGGTTCGGAAAAATTGTTATTCCGAAGCGGAATTTCGTATTAAAATGATG